>JAYWDF010000770.1:0-25408 GCA_043779985.1 Akkermansiaceae bacterium
CGCAGCGGATCCCACAGCTCATGGGCGGATTCGGAGCGGGATCTCTCGGCATGGATGGGCAACGACATGCAGCAGGAAGCCATTCAAAAAGTCCACCGCATGGAAAGCGAAGTCCTCGCGGTGAATGATCCGGAACTCACCGAAATCTGGGCGAAAATGCAAACCTCCGACCACTTCTACTGGATGTCCACCAAGGGCGGCACCGATGGCAGCGTGCACGCCTACTTCACGCCCTACCCCAGCCCGCAAGACGCCTACCGCTATTTCATGAATGTCCTCGGCGACCTGCGCGTCCGGCTCCGTCGGGCGCAAGAGGAGAAGGGGCTTGAGTGAAACTCAGCCATCAGAATCTTCATCTTGCCACCGCTCGGGTGTGATCCCTAGCATGCAGAATGAAGCAAGGTCACCATTGGCTCGCGGGAACATGCATCGTCAGCTTGGGGCTAGGCTACCTGGTGGGGAGCAACCGGGCTTCTTCCGCGGGCGCTGAAAACACCAAGGAGCAAGCGGCCAATCCACGCCAGGGAAAAACCACATCCCGGGAACGGGAAACCCGCGAGACATCCAGTGACGAGCTGCTCTCCGGCCTCCTCAAGGGCCGCGCCGCCAAGGATCTATCCGATGCCGAGCTGGTGAAGATTGTCTTCCAGCTCTCGAAATACGATGCCTCCCAGAGTCCCGTCGCCCGCGCCCGGCAGGTCTATCAGCTCCAGCTATTGTTGGAAAAACTCCCCGCATCCCGACTCGAGCAGGCAGCGGAAGCCATCGCCGCGGATCCCGAGCGCAAGAGCGTCGGCGGCCTCAACACGATCCTGAGCGCCATGGCATCGAAAGACCCGCAGCGTGCGATGGCGTGGGCGAAGTCCCAGAAAAACGCCTCCAGCCTGCTGGCATCGGTCCTCGGGACCATGGCCAAGGACGACCCCATGACCGCGTCCGACATCTATCATGAGGGACTGCTCAACGGCACCTTCAATCAGAATGACGGCTGGCAGGCGTCTTACGGGATCGGCACCGCCATGGCGAAATTGGGGAAAAAGGCGCTGCTCGGCTTCATCGACAACCTTCCCCAACAGCAGCAAAGCAACCTCCTCTCCAACTGCTCCAGGGAACTGCCCGAGAGCGACCGTCTGGAGATGATGGATGAAATCTACCAGCGCTCCCAAGACGGCCGACTGCAGGATTGGAGCTTTAAAAACATCTTTACCAACACCCTCTCCAGCAACCCCGCCCAAGCAGAAGCTTGGTTGGCCAAGATGCAGCCCGGCAAGGAGCGCGCCGCCCTCGAAATGTCCGCCGCTAATTCGCTTTCGCGCAACGGTGATGCCGAAGCCGCGCGGGAGTGGATGTCACGCGCGATCTCCCAGTCACAAGGCAGCGAAAAGGAGCTTCTCAACGACGCAGTCAGTCAGATGGCCTACAGCAACCCCGCCGACATCGGAGTTTTCGCCAGCCTGCTTCCGCCGGGCATCGAGCTCACGGCGGAAGACTTGAAAAACCCAGCGAACAACACCGGCAGTCGTGGCTTCAGCGGACTGCCGAGCTTGGCGGGCGCCCTCCGCGATCCGGCCGAGCAGGCGAAACTCATCAGCGCCGCTCTCGACCAGTTCACCACGTCGGTCCAGCAGAGTTCGCAACGATCGCGCATGAACGCCATCGATTTCGAAATCTTCTCCCGCCAACTCCAAACGCTCAAGCTGACCGGAGAAAACGCCGATCAAGTCGCACAAGCCCTCGCGGCCGCCCGGAACGCCCAACCGAAGCCCCGCGAATGACCTCCAACCACCGCTTGCTCATCGCCAGCCTCGCGCTCGCAACCCTCCCGGCCAGCGCAGCTGGCGAGTTCACCCCTGTGGCGGAACGGCCCGAAATCCAATCCTCCGCCATCTCTGAAGCCAGCGGACTGGCTGTTTCCCCCACCAATCCCCATTACATGTGGGTCATCAACGACAGCGGAGGCACGCCGGACCTCCACCTCATGGGCATCGATGGCACGGACCGCGGCTCGGTGACCCTATTGGATGCAAACAACGTCGACTGGGAAGATCTCGCCTCATTCACTCTGGACGGAAAATCATTCCTGTTAGTCGCCGATACCGGGGACAATCACGCGAGACATGAATCCAGCGTCTTTTACATCGTGCGTGAACCCGAGCTTCCCGCCGTAGGGGCGAAACTGAAGGGGGCGACCCGCCCCGCGTGGCAAATCCAATTCCGCTACGAAGGCGGCCCGCGCGATTGCGAAGCCGCTGCCGTAGACGCGGTGGCGGAAAAAATCATTTTCATCAGCAAACGCCAGAGCCCGCCCGAGGTTTTTGAGTTGCCGCTGCGCGCGCCCAAGAGCGCTTTCGTTCAAACCGCTCGCAAGCTCAGCCAAACCTCGGTGCCGTCCCCTGCCGCCAAACTCATTCCGTTTTCCAACCAACCCACGGGCCTCGACATCAGCCAGGATCGCTCCCTCGCAGCCGTCATCACTTACTATGGCGTTTTTCTTTTCCCCCGCCACGCTGATGAGACATGGGCCGAAGCCTTGGCCAAACCGCCCGTCGTGCTTCAGCCCCATTTGCTTGCCCAAGCCGAATCGGTGGCATTTTCGAAAGACGGCGGAACCATCTATGCCATTTCGGAGGGCAGGAAATCACCCATCGTCCGGTATCAACGCCGTGCCGAAGCTTCCATCCCGCCCGCCCCATAGACGGCACCCACCGGAGTGCGCGAATGATCGGGGCTGGACAGGCTGGAGCTGCCGTTTCACGGTCCCGCCCATGGATACGCAGAACCTGTTTGCACCGCGAGGCGGTAAAGTGGAGGTCGAAGAAGGTGTGGATTTTTCCCCGAAATTCGACTCAGACGGCCTGATCCCGGCGATGGCGATGGACGCCACGACCCAAGAGCCGCTGATGCTGGCCTACATGAATGAGGAATCACTGCGCCGGACTTTGGAAATCGGCGAGGCCGTCTACTGGTCGCGCTCGCGGCAGGAGTTCTGGCACAAGGGCGCGACCTCGGGCCACATCCAGCGGATCGTGGAAATCCGCACGGACTGCGATCAGGACGCACTGATCCTGATGGTCGAGCAGATCGGCGCAGGTGCCTGCCACACCGGGCGCAATTCTTGTTTTTACCGGAAAGTCACGCCTGGCAGCGGCGAGAATAAGCCGAAACTCGAGCTGATCGGGCCCGGAAAGTCGTTCGATCCGGCGGCAGTTTATGGAAAACATTAAATTTGGAGCAATTTCGCGGTTGCAATTGAGAAAGAGATCCTCTAGCTCTCCCGCCCCGCGCGTCAGGGCACACCGCACAGACACCGCAGGCAGCACATTCATTTTCCGCGAAGGAGGACCCCATGCACATCATTAAGAAGATCGAGTCAGAGCAATTGAAGCAAGACGTCACCGAATTCAACGTTGGCGACACCGTGAAGGTCCATTGCCGGGTTGTTGAAGGTGGTAAAGAACGCGTCCAGATCTTCGCTGGTATCGTTCTGGCACGTGGTGGTTCCGGGGTGAATGCCGCGTTCACCGTGCGTAAGATCTCCTACGGCGAAGGCGTGGAGCGGGTTTTCCCACTTCACACTCCGCGGATCGCGAAAATCGAAGTCACCAACCGTGGCAAAGTGCGTCGCGCCAAGCTGCACTACCTCCGCGAACGGGTCGGCAAGCGCGCCCTCCTCGTGAAGAGCGCCGGTAACAACTGATTCCGAGACACTCATTTCCCAAGATGCCCCGCCCGGTTCTCCGAGCGGGGTGTTTTGTTTTTAGGGCGCGAGTGATTTCGGCTTTTCGGCAGAGCGAGTCCGCGCCAGCTTGTCGGCGTGCGCGTCCCTATTTTAGCAGTTCTTTTTCTCGCCTTGGCAGTCGTCGGTGGCGTCTGGTGGAATCAGACGCGCCATATGGATTTCCTGACGCCTCCGACGCCGACGGAATTGCAGGCAATCCGGGTCCGCGTCGAGTCGTCACTGCCGCGCGCGGATCAGGTGGACGACGCGATCTCGGTGCCGGTTCTGATTCCTCCACCCGCGCCTCCGCCGCCACCGGTGGAGAAGCCCAAGCCCGTCATCGAGCTGGGAGACCTCAAGGCTCCCCCGACTTTACAAAGCTACGCCGAACAATCGCCGAAGGGATCAGAATACCTCATCGCGCTGGCGAACGTGCTGGAACAAAAAGGGGAATTCCAACGGGCACTATTAGCTTGGGAACGCGTCATTGATTCTACGAAGCCCGACGAAAGCCAGGCGGGCGTCGCTCTGGCAGCCATCAAACGGCTGCGCCCTACCTTACCCGACTGGAGCGCGAAACCCGCCACGAGCATCGTCATCGCGCTGCACGCGGGCACTGGCAAGAAGCTAGCGAAAACCCTCACGCCCGTTCTCGAAGCCGTGGCCCGCGATTTGGAGAAAGCATCCTCCGGCATCGTCAAAGTCAAAGCCACCGTCGACATTGGCAAAACCAGCAGCGCGACGAAGGGACCCACCCCGGTCGCCCTTTGGCTTGCGGGGACCGATAAAAAGCCCAGCTCCACAGAAGTGCTTTCATTCACCGTCGACGCCCCGGACGCTCTGCGTCAGGACATCCTGAAAACGGTCTACCTGCTCGTTCGCAGTCATTTGAGCCGTAGTACCGCCCACACTCCGCCGCCCGGCTTGTCGGCTCACGAAGATCCGCAAGACGCCCTGCACTACCGCATCACACGTCTGGGTTGGCGCGATTTTGCCACTTCTCTGACGCTTCCGCCAAAAAAGACCCCTTGAGTCACGAATTGTTCTAATATTTATCCCCGGGGGAACGTTACCAACCGTCCTCTCCAAATCCCCCTCTCACACCCGCGTCTTCATGCTTCTTCGTCTTTTCATTCTGATTCCTGCCTGCCTCGGATGGTCGCTGGCTCAAGAAACCCCGCCCGCTGAGCCCACGCCGCCGCCTGCGGCCGAGCCGGCGAAGCCCTCGGTGGTCAAGCTCGATGAGACGAGGTATCAGGTCGGCCAGGTGACTTTTGACCGAAAGACCCGCGAAATCCGTTTTCCGACCAAGGTGAACATGAGCGAGGGCCTCATCGAATACCTCCTCGTCCTCAAACAGGGGAAAGCCCACGAAGCCCTGCTCATTACGGAAATTTCCCCGACCCACTTGAATCTCGCGCTCACGCTGCTGCGCTACTCACCATCGAGGGAACTTTTTTTCCTCAGCGACGAGGCCGGCCGTCTCACCGGCAATCGTGCGGATGTCCCCGCCGCCGTGAAAAACGGGGCGCGCATCGCCGTCGACGTGGAATGGACTGAGAATGGCAACACTCGCCGCGTCCCGGTCAACGAATGGCTCCAGAACACCGCGAAGGACACCGTCATGGCCCCCGGGCCGTGGCTTTACACCGGCTCGGATTTCTCGGAAGGAAAATACATCCCCGAGCTCACCGGAGACATCGCCGGTGTCATGGTCGCCCCCTCCGCCATCATCAACTACCCCGGCAGCGACAACCTCGACGACGTCACGTGGTTTGCATTTTCGAAAAGAGTCCCCTCCGTCGGAACAAATGTGACCGTGATCATCGCTCCCTATTCAAATACCAAGCCTCTCCCATGAAACTTCTATCCACATTGCTCATCCTCGGCACAGCCGTCAGCGGCGCAGCCGAGAAGAATCCTAACCGTTACGAATCCCTCAAACAGGAGATGCGTCAGGCGATCGCCCGCGGCAACACTTGGCTGAAAAGCCAGCAAAAGCCCGACGGCATTTGGGATGACGACGGCATTCCCGCCTTCACCGCGCTTGCCCTCACTGCGGCCACCCGCGATCCGAACCTCGACCGCAAGGCCGCGTTTCCCGAGCACATCGAAAAAGGCTTCACCTGGCTGCTCGCCCAGCAAAAGGAAGACGGCGGCATCTACAACCGCGGGCTTTCGGTCTATAACACCGCCACCGCCGTGACCGCCCTCGTCGCCGCCGGACGCGAAGCTTACGAACCCGCCATCGTCAAAGCCCGCAAGCACCTCATCGACAACCAGTGGGACATCGGCCAGAAAAAGGAAACCGACAACCCGAACGACGGCGGCGTCGGCTACGGCTCCAGCAAGGAGCATACCGACATGTCCAACACCTACCTCGCCATCGAGGCGCTCGCGCTTTCGAAAAAAGTGATCGAGGACGGAAAACACGGCGACCAGCCGGACCTCGACTGGGATGCCGCCGTCACCTTCCTCTCGCGCTGCCAGAACCTGGAAGAAACCAACGACCAGCCGTGGGCTTCTAACGACCCAAAGAACAAGGGCGGATTCATCTACGACTCGCTTGAGTCGAAGGCCGGCGAAGACAAGCTTGCCAACGGCCGCACCGCCCTCCGCTCCTACGGCTCCATGTCCTACGCGGGTCTGCTTTCATTCATCTATGCGAAAGTCAGCGCCAACGATCCGCGGGTCGTCGCCGTCAAGGAGTGGCTCGGCAAGAACTACACCGTCACTGAGAACCCGAGCATGGGCGCGCAAGGGCTTTATTACTACTATCAAACCATGGCCAAGGCACTCACGGCGGCTAACATCGACACCCTCAAGCTCGAAGACGGCAAGGAAGCCGACTGGCGCAAAGACCTGGGAGAAAAGCTCCTCAGCACCCAACGCGAAAACGGTTCATGGGTGAACGACAACGGCCGCTGGATGGAATCCAATCCGGTCCTGGTTACCGCCTACACGGTGCTTTCCCTGGAGCAAGTCTACGACTCGATCCCGTAATAGTGATCCGCTCTGCCGTCATCGGAATCCTGCTGACCCAAGCCGTCCTGCACGCTGCGGTTACCGAAGAATCTATCGAATCTGCCGGGGTGGGATTCCGCGTGGTGCGGATCGTCCCGGAGCGGGTGCAGGTGGTTTGGAAAAATAACAAGGGCGAGCCCTATCGGAGTTTCGACCGCGTGCAGGCCGCCTTCGCCGCGCAGGGAAAAACCGTGGCGTTTCTCATGAACGCCGGCATCTTCGAACCCGGCGGCACTCCCAGCGGACTGCACCTCGAGAACGGAAAAATCGCCCGCCCGCTCAATCTCGCGGATGCGCCCGGGAATTTTTTCCTCAAGCCCAACGGCGTCTGCACTTTCGGAAAAAGCGGCACATTCATCGGCACCTGCGCCGCATGGCAAAAGCGCCCTCCCGACACGGAGTCCTGGGGCGTTCAATCAGGCCCGATGCTCTTGATCGACGGCAAGCGGCACCCGGCATTCACCGAAAACTCTACCAGCAAACTCCACCGCAACGGCGTCGGCGTGGACGACAAGAAGCGTTTGGTTTTCGCCATCACGGCCAAGGGCGAGGCCGTGAATTTCTGGGACTTCGCCGGACTGTTTCTGAAACTCGGCTGCAAGGACGCGTTATTTCTCGACGGCGACATCTCCCAGATGGCGGTGAATCCGGGCAAAGCCTTCGAAAGCAACCTGTTTGGCGCGATGTTCATGGTCGCCGAGTGATCCATTCTTGATTCTTCGTGCTGGAATTCCGAGAATTCCGCCCCGTGACGACCCACACCGCCCCCCTCACGCCCGCTCAGGCAGAAACCCTCCGCCTGGTGCTGGAGCGGCAGGGATACGACTTCGAAACCAAGCCTTACGCCCTGTTTTCCGCCCGCAAGGGAAAGCTCAACGTCACGGTTTATGAAAAGGGCCCCAAGGTCCTCATTCAGGGCAAGGGCACTGAGGACTTCATCCGCTTCATCCTTGAACCCGAAGTCACCGGCATCGCGAAGTTAGACTACGAGGAAATCCTCCAGCCCGATAAATTCGAACCCCACTTCGGCATCGATGAAAGCGGCAAGGGCGACTATTTCGGCCCCCTCGTCGTCGCCGGTGCCTACACGGACGCCAACATCGCCCGACACTTGATCGACGCCGGCATCATGGACTCCAAGCGGGTCACCAGCCCCGCCCGCATCCGCAAGCTCGCCGCGATCATCCGCGCCACCCCTGGCTGCACCATCGCCGTGATCACCATCGGCCCGGAGCGCTACAACTCGATGCACGCGTCGTTCAAAAACCTCAACCGCCTGCTCGCCTGGGGCCACGCCCGAGCCATCGAGACCCTCGCGGCGGCCAGGCCGGATTGCCCGCGCACCTTGAGCGACCAATTTGCCCGCCCCGAGATCCTCCAGCGCGCCCTGAAGGAAAAAGGCCTCCCCCTCCAGCTCGAGCAGCGCACCAAGGGCGAGTCCGACACCGCCGTCGCCGCCGCCTCGATTCTCGCCCGCGAGCGTTTCATCGACTGGATGGATCAAACCTCCGCCAATTGCGGCATCAAGCTCCCGCTCGGAGCCTCGGACGCCGTCATCGATGCGGCCCGCCAACTCGTCGCCCGCGAGGGGCCCGAAGCCCTCGGAAAAGTCGCCAAACTCCATTTCAAAACCACTCACGCCGTCCTCGGAACTTCTCCATCAGCCGACAGCGATTAGGCACTCATGGCGAGTTTGTTGTCGAACAATCAGCGCTCATCTGTCAGACTCCGAGCTGATATTTTGAAATACTCCGGCATTTCTGACGTTTCCTGAGCGGCTGGCACGGAAATCGCATCAAATAACTCGATTTTTGGCGCGACAAAACCGTCTCCATCCTGATTCAATCTCCGCAGACCCCTAATTCTCAACACTGTCCCTTTCTCCATGGCCACCATCACCAAACGCGAACTCGTCATCAAAATCACCGACCAACTCGGTGCCAAGGGGCTCGAAATCACCCAGCAAGACGTGCTCGAAGTCGTGCAAACGCTCATCGATGAAATCACCGACTCCCTCGCCCACGGCGACACCGTCGTCATGCGGAATTTCGGCGCCTTCCAAGTCCGCGAAATGAAAGCGAAGATCGGTCGCAACCCGAAGGATCCCGGCAAAGACGTGCCGATCCCCGCCCGCGCCGCGGTGAAATTCAAGCCCGGTAAGGAAATGAAGGAAAAAGTCGCAACCACCCTTCAAGTCATTCGCGAGCGTAAATCGTGAGCTCCTGCCTTCTGAAAAACCCAACGCTCCGCCTCGCCGCAATTTGCAGCGTGGCGGTTTTCGTTTTTACCTCCTGCTTCTCGCGTCCCGGCGGCCATGCGGGCTATCAGACCCGCGCCTACACCGTCCGCGGCCAGAACTATCAGCCCATGAGCGTCGAGGAAGCGCTCGATTTCGAGGAAACCGGCACCTGCTCGTGGTATAACGAATCCTCGTTCTTCGGCCTCAAGCGCGGCACCACCTCGCTCGGCGAAAAGGTCATGCCGTGGCACCTCACCGGTGCCCACAAGACCCTTCCCCTGCCCTGCCTCATCAAGGTGACCAACCTCGAAAACGGCAAATCCCTCAACGTCCGCATCAACGACCGCGGCCCCTTCATTCCGGGCCGTATCCTCGACGTCACTCCGCGCGCCGCCAAGAAACTCGGCTTCCGCGAGAACGGCGTCACTCAGACCCACATCAAGGTGCTCTCCGTCGGTGACGGCTCTTACAAACGTAAAAAACGCGGCTGGTTTTCCTTCTTCTAACTGTAGCGGCGATCGTCGATCGCCGCGAACGCATGATTTCCCCCATGAAACTCATCCTCCTCGCCGCCGCGCTTTCCCTCGTCTCCTGCGCCACCATCGCCCCGCCCGCGCCTCAGGGCAGCGTCGATCACGTCGTCCTCATCTGGCTCAAGCGCCCGGGAAATCCCGCCGACCGCCAGGCACTCCGCGCCGCAAGTGATGACCTCCGCATCATCCCCGGCCTGAAACATCTCGATTCCGGCACCGCCCTCGCCAGCGAGCGCCCGATCGTCGACGACTCCTTCGACATCGGCCTCACCATGCGCTTCGACTCCGTCAAATCGCTCCGCGCCTACGAGGCCGACCCACGCCACGTGAAAAAAGTCACCGAGGTGCTCAAGCCGCTCAGCCGCAAGATTCTCGTTTACGACATCACGCGCTGACAGGTTTCCGGACTTGAACAAGCGGGCCATCCCCCCGCAGACTCCGCCCGCTCCCCGGGAGCGCTTTCCTTATGTCCAATTCTTCTGAAATTCGCGTGTTCGCCCCCGCCACGGTGGCCAACGTCGCCTGCGGTTATGATGTCCTCGGTTTCGCCATCGATTCTCCCGGTGATGAAATCGTCGTCCGCCATTGCGAAAAGCCCGGCCTGCACATCACCAAAATCACCGGCGACAACGGCAAGCTGCCGAAAAACCCCGCCCAAAACTGCGCCGGCGTCGCCGCCCTCGACCTCCTCAAACACCTTGGCATGACCGACCGCGGGATCGAGATGGAGATCCACAAGAAAATGCCCTTCGGCTCCGGTCTCGGTTCCTCATCCGCCTCCTCCGTCGCCGGTGCCTTCGCGGTGAATCAACTCATCGGGAATCCCCTCAGCAAGAAGCAGCTACTTCCCTTCGCCATGGCCGGCGAGGCCTCAGCCGACGGTGCTTGGCATGCGGACAACGTCGCCCCCTGCCTCTTCGGCGGCATCGTCTTCATCCGCTCCAACGACGAACTCGACTTCGCCCAAATCCCCGCGCCCAAAAACCTCTGGGCCGCCGTCGTCCATCCCGACATCGAAATCCTCACCAAAGTCGCCCGCGAGATCCTGCCCAAGGAAATCCCGCTCGAAAACGCCACCCAACAAATCGGCAACCTCGGCGGCCTGCTCTGCGGTCTCATCCAGGAAGACTACGGCCTGATTTCCCGCTCTATCCACGACGTCATCGCCGAGCCGCGCCGCCAGAAACTCATCCCGGATTTCTACAAGGCCAAGCGTGCCGCCCTCGCCGCCGGAGCCCTCGGTTTCTCCATCTCCGGTGCCGGCCCCTCCGTCTTCGCGCTGTGCGAAGGCGAGGAAATCGCCCGCAAAGTCGCCGAGGTAATCAGCAAGGTTTTCTCCGCGATCCCCATCGAAAACCAGAGCTACGTCTCCCGGATCAATCCGACAGGTGTCCACGTCATCGCTTAAACAGTTTCAAAAATCTCAAATCCGACTAGACTCTTTCATCATGCAGCAAAAATTCAATGTTGTCATCGAGCGGGATTCAGAGGGCTGGCTGGTTGCAAGCGTACCTTCTCTTCACGGTTGCCACACCCAAGCCCGTTCTTTTGATGAGTTGGATTTGCGGATCCGGGAAGCCATCACGTTGTCAATTGAGGATGGTGAGGATTTCACCACATCGGAGTTCGTTGGTGTGCAACAAGTCGCTGTCGAACTGTAACCCCCACTTCCTCTGCGCCCGTATCCAAATTCGCTGAGAGCTTGGTAGTTATTCTTCATGAGCCAATTCCCAAGCATCACCGGCAGCGAGTTGATCAATGCACTATCCAAGATCGAATTCTCAGTTGTCAGAGTAAAAGGTAGCCACCACCGGATCGAACATGCCGATGGACGAAAGACCACCATTCCCGTCCATGGGAAAGAAACCCTGGGTCCAGGAATTCTCCTGAAAATTCTCCGTGATCTGGATATGAACCGCGACGACCTCCTGAAACTCCTCTAACTTCGCCCAGCTTCGTTTAGAATCTATTGTTTGAAATTTAGCGCTTTCCCCGCCGTGCTCTACCACTCCACCACCACACCCGCCCACCGCGTCGATCTCAAGGAAGCCATCCTGCGCTCGCTGCCGCCGGACAACGGCCTCTACATGCCGGACACCCTGCCCGTTCTCGACGAAGCGTTTTGGGAAATCTGGCGTGAACTCACCTTCGCGGAAATCGGCATCGCCGTGGCGGATTCGTTCTTCGGCGAGGACATCCCGCCGCAAGCGATTGTGGACATCGTCGAAGGCACCGTCACTTTCGACGCGCCGCTCGTCACCCTCGGCCCGGGCGATCACATTCTCGAACTTTTCCACGGCCCCACCCTCGCCTTCAAAGACTTCGGCGCGCGCTTCATGGCCCGCCTGATGGCCTGGCTCACCCGCGGCGAAGACCGCGAGCTCACCGTGCTCGTCGCCACCTCCGGCGACACCGGTGGCGCAGTCGCCTCCGCCTTCCACAACGTCCCCGGCACCCGCGTGATCATTCTCTATCCGCAGGGCAAGGTTTCCGGCCTTCAGGAAAAACAACTCACCGCCCTCGGTGGCAACATCACCGCGCTCGAAATCCAGGGCTCCTTCGACGACTGCCAGGCGCTCGTCAAATCCGCCTTCCTCGACCGCGAGCTCTCGGAGCGGCTCAACCTGACGTCTGCCAACTCCATCAACCTCGCCCGCCTCGTCCCGCAGAGTTTCTATTACATCCACGCCGCCCGCCAACTCCCGGAAGGCATCAAGCCCACCTTCGTCATCCCGTCGGGAAATTTCGGCAACCTCACCGCCGGCCTGCTCGCCATGCAACTCGGGCTGCCGATCGATCACTTTATCGCCGCCACTAACCGCAATGACGTGGTCCCTGAATTCCTCCGCACCGGCCACTACACACCGCGCCCCAGCGTCCCGACCATTTCCAACGCCATGGACGTCGGCGCTCCGTCTAACTTCGTCCGCATGCAGGCGCTCTTCGGCGGATCCTGGGAGACCATGAAAACCCGCATCGCCGGCATGACCTTCAGCGACGACCAGACCCGCGCCGCCATCCGCACCGTCAAGGCGCTCTACGACTACGAGATCGATCCCCACGGTGCCGTTGGCTGGCTAGCCGCGCAGAAATGGCGCGCCGCTCATCCCGGCAGCGCCACCGTCACGCTCGAAACCGCGCACCCCGCCAAGTTCCTCGACGTGATGGAAGCCGAACTCGGAGCCAACTGCCTCGAAATCCCCGAGCGCCTCGCGATCCTCGCTCAGCGCGAAAAAGTCGCCACCCTGCTGCCCGCTGACAAGGCCGTCTTCCGGGACTGGCTGCTTCGATAATGGGCAGGAAGGCCGAGAACCACGTTGTAGCTCAAATTCTAAAATGGTCTTATGACCCGGCATAGGCGCATCCGCGCCAACCCCAGGCTGAAGTGCAAAACACCGTTGGGGTTTGGAAATTTGCTCAGACCTATGCCAATGGCCACTCCCAATGGCCACTCCCAATGGCCACCCTCACTGTCCCCTCCCGACATCTCCCGCAGGCGAACTCGACTGACGACCTCTACAACCGCAACGCGGTGATGCCCTCCAGCCCGGGGTTGCTCGACAGAGCTACCCCGGGAACCCATCAAACATGCATCCGAACCACAACGTGGTTCCGCCACCTTGCCAGCAGGATGGATTCCGCTAGAATACCTCCATCATGCCTCAGTCCCTTTCCTCAGTGTATGCTCATGCCGTATTCTCCACAAAAGACCGGTGCCCCTTTCTGCGAGATATCGCCCTACGTGAAAGCCTCCATGGCTACCTAGGCGCGATTTCCAAAAAGCTGGATTGCGCTCCGCTGCGGATCGGCGGCGTGGAAGATCATGTTCACCTTCTTTTTCGGCTTTCCCGAACAATCACAATGGCGGAATGGGTAAAGGAGATAAAGCGGATTTCTAACATATTGATCAAGGAACAACCCTCACCGCCCGCTTCGCCGGAAGGACCAGCCGCTCCGGTGGAGGAATTCGCGTGGCAAAGCGGATACGCATGTTTTTCCGTGAGCATCTCTAATCTTGAGGTCGTTACTCGCTACATTGATCGCCAGGTTGCGCATCATCGGCAATCCACGTTACAGGACGAGCCGCGCGCTATTGGAAAAGCATGGTGAGACATGGGACGAAAAATATGTGTGGGATTGATGCTTCGTCCTGCATCCAAAGAAGGCCGGAACCACGTTGTGGTTCAATAGGATGGCACCAATCTCCCAGGGTAGCCCTCGCGGGCAACCCCGGGCTGAAGCCCGCTTAATGGTGGGTGTGGCTAACGCAAGGAAACCGGGCGAGCTGGCGGGAATTGTTGAGCGCCGGGCTCTCCGGCGGATTCCCGCTGACGAAGCAAAAATCTCACGCAAGCAGCTTTCTAATAATCTCGGTCCGTTTTCAAAATCCATTTCGCAGGGATCGAGCGCGAGGAAGACCTTGAGGGCGGCGCTGGTGAGGTTCAGCACGGGCGGCCACCTTTCGCGGCGAGATGTTTGCGGAAAGTGGCGACGAACTCGGCGGCGAGCGGAATGGCGGATTGGTCATCAAGCAGGAGCGAGAGACCGTGGCTGAACTCGATGACAAGGCGGGGTCGGAGCTCGCGCGGGAAATCCACTTTGACGAAGCGACATCGGTGCAGGAGACGCGACGGGATTGAGTGCGGTGTGATTTGGACATACCGGCGAGAATGCACGGTCAGTGACGGAATGATAGGGGGTGGATTTTGGGACGTATACTCAAAACTCGTTATCTAGCAGATATATCCGCCTTCGGTCCCGATCGGAGGCACATCGACCGAGACAAGCGACTCCGGAAATCTCCTATAGAATCAGGCATCCTGGCCTTAACCTGACGCGAATGGATTCCTACACACCCACCCAGACGCGCCCGACGGCACGGGCTACGCGTTTGGCTTCGGATTAGTTTGATCGACGCCTTACGGCCAAAGCACCCAAGCTGAGCAAGCCTAACAAAAGGCAGCTTGGTTCGGGAACTGCGATTGTAGTCTTATATGCGCTGCCGGAACCGTCTTGCCAGACAATGCCCGGTGATAAAAAAGTTAGAGCGGCAGTTGATTTAGGCTCGGCAGGAGTGGACCAATTAAACCCGCCGTTCGTATCGGACACGACGTTGAAATAGGTAGATGTCGCAATTGAGGTTGAATCGTAAAACCGCAGCGCCAACGGAGTTCCATCAGCCGGAGCCGTGAAACCAAGTGAACCAGCGGTAAAAACGACGCCTAGTTTGAAGACGCCGTTTGGGTTGTTCCCGGAATCCCCCATAGTGGTTTGGTATGAAGTCCCGGGGCCTGTCATTGCGACCCAACTACCTGAGAATGGATCCAACGTGGTAGAAGCCGAGTAGTAACCTAGCTGCAAGACCGTGCCGTCACCATCCGCACTTGTCCCAGATGACAGCGCTGTCCCCCCGTTGTTCTTAAAAACAACACCGTTGGCCCCTAACGTAACTTGGAATGTCGCCGCTGCCGAAGCGGCTGCATTGAAACCCAGTAACAGCATTACCGCAATATAGTTAATTTTCATAAGATTAGTTTGGTTGGATTCTCATTACATCGGAAGCGGATACCGTTGGATCAGAGGTCCTACGGGCGACCAACAGCATGTCGGTTGTAGATCCCAACGAATAAGTGATGGTGGCATTTAGGCTGGTCCCGTTGGTGATAACAACCGGCGTTGTGCTGTTCGTACTTAGCACGCTCCACTGGACGGTTATTGCTCCGCCAGAAGGATCAGAAGCTGTAGCCAATGGGGTGGATGCAGTCGTAGAGGTACTCGATACGGCGTAATCTGGACCGGCATAGACTTGGAGGGCGTCCAACAAGTTTCCACCGCGAAACTGAAATACCTGCCTGCCTGGAACCGTGCTGTTCCTTTTTCGATAAATAAGGCCGGTTGTATAGTTTATGGTCCCAGCCCCCGTAAATCCGGAAGGTATTGAATCCAGTTGCTTAATCGTTTCCCCTGAATACTGGGCTTCGATGGTTCGATCAACCCCGTTCGTGATGCCGACGCGCGCGGGGAAACCGCCGTAGCCGTCGTGACCGTCACTAGCGTTCCCTGACTCCCAGAGGATTCGGTTGTAATTGAATTCGACATCGAAATCCCCAGCGACACCAGTGTCACCAGTGCCGGACCCAGACCTATCTATCAGCACAACCTGAAAACTATTGAGTTTGTCCGTGTAATAGGAGTAGTAACCCACATCAACGTAGTTAACACCAAATGCCTTGCGGGTTCCGACGTAACCCTGTCCATACGAGACAACCTTGCTCCCGTTTACCACCGCCGGATCAGAGTCCCCGGCGGGCCTTGTATCGACATCCCCCCAGAACGGGGCGATGAGCGCGATTAGACCGGGGAAGTCCGACGCAGTTGTTTGTAGTGGCAACGGCGTCCACGCCCCAACTGCCACCCCAACGGTAATGTTCCCGTTGTTATTCACGTAAAGGCCTTCCCACGGACCCGGATTCTCAGTAGTTGGAAAAACATTGATGGGGAAACCGATAGGCTCCAAGTCCGAGGAATTGTAGTCATCATAAGCGGTCAAAAATTTCGAATTGAAACCTGTTCTCACCGCCCCGGTTTTCAGGCGAAAAAACATCTTGTCCGTGGTTTTGGTAACGAGGACGCCTTGTTGTGCGTTCGTGCCCTCAATGTAGCCGGTTAATTCCGTCCAATTTGCCAGGTCGGGGCTGTTCTCGATTTGGTAAGGCCGGAGCGTGTTGGCATACCATGACAACTGGAAACTAGTCGGGTTTAGTTGGGAAATGCTCAACGGATTGACACCTTGCCCAAAAACGAGAGTGGCGCAAGATGTAATTACAAATAGTATACGGTAGATCATGTTCGTGGGGTATTTCACTTTTCCGAAGTTTTTGGGGCGGTTGCCGTTGGAACGATTTCCTCGGGGGCTAAAACCCGGAATTGAACCACGATGTCCTCTGGAATTTTTGGATGGGCTTTTTCCTCAGCGGCCAGGCGCTTCTTTTCCTCAACGCGGGCATCGAAAGCGGCTTGGAGTTCGGCAAGATGCGCGTCGTAATAAGCTAGGTAGAGTTTCACCGGGGCCAATTGCTCGGGGGTTGGATTCCCCGAGACAACCTTGATAGTGGATGGCCCGGCCGGAAAATCTGGAATCACAAACGTTTCCTCCTGCCGCACTTCAACGTAGGAGCTGATCATGCACATCTGCTCCCAATCTTTCCCATTGGCGTCTGAGAGGCTGCCAATTCCAGAAATCAACCTCCAGTCAGCCGAAGTCCAAAAGCTGATTTGCCCGGTGCCTTGGGAGTAATAGTTGATGAGGGTGCGGGCGGGCTGCCCGTCACGGCGGTAAACGCCCCCACCCAGATTCAAAAAACCAAACTCCCGATGAGGCCTGACCTCAAGATTCGGGGCAGGCGGAGGCGGAATCGGGGCTATCGGGGCCGGTGGCATCGGGAGCGCGTCCTTGGCGATCTCTTGGACGGTAAGGAGGCGGTCTCCAAGGTCGTAGGTTTTAGATTCGACGATTTTGGTTGGATCCGTGATGATTACGGGGTCTGTCGTTTCCGCCGCATAGGCGGTAATGCAGAACGCCGCGAAGGCGGGGACGATGTGTTTTGGTTTCATTTTTTGGGAAAGATTGAACAGCAGAGATCTAGCAGACGCTAAAGCCAGGGCAAGCCAATAAATGGTGCAAATAGTCCGTGGTTTCATGATCCGTGGATATTTAGAGTGCCCTTATGCGACCCTCTCACGAATGGAAAAAAGAGGAGGGGATCTCAAAGAACTAGGGCAGAGAGTGAGGGAAAGGCGCAAACAACTTGGCTTTTCCCAAGAAAAATTTGCCCAACACACAGGGATCGACCGGTCTTACATGGGTTGCATCGAACGAGGGGAGCGGAACGTCAGCTTTTGGCTTTTGTGTGATGTTGCCGAGGCCCTAGACTGCGATCTAGGGACGCTGACCGCAGGCTTGCCCAATAAAAGAGAGGGAATTTAGCCTGTCAGTCCGCCACGCCCGTGAGTAAGGCCAAGCCGGGGTTTGCGCTGAGTGAGAAAAGATCAAGATTTTTTTCAAGCCCGGCTTGGTTTCCTAAACCTCCCCCGCTGCGTGCTGGTCGACCTGCATTTAGGACGCCCGCAAAATCAAATAGTGGATTTAGGTGCGAGTCAGTAGTTCCAATTCAGCTGAAATGTCTCTCGCCGTAGATTGAGTGCCTCCATCTCTTTGTGCGCCACTTTCCTTCCCGTAGGATACTGACCCTCGTCGAGAGCCACGTGAATCTTCAATCCCGTTTTGGTGGTAGTTTCGCCGATGAGATTGACGATGATTTGGCGGGTTGCCAGGGCGCGTCCACGCCAGTTGAGGCTGATGAATAAGAATATCCGGTGTTCGATTTTGTTCCACTTGCTCGTCCCTCGTGGAAAATGGCAGACACTGATCTCAAGTCCGGTTTCCTGAGCGAGTTGCAGCAACGCGATTTTCCACCACCTCACTCGGCTTCAGTTGCTGCCGCCGCCATCGGCAGTGATTAGCAAACGAGTCGCGTCAGGATAAAGCGCCTTGCCCATCTCCCTCCATTAGCGGCGTAAGGTTTCGACCGCGAATTCCGCCGTGTCATGGTCGATACCCACGCTCACCCAACCGATATTGTGGGAGAGATCATAGACTCCGTAGGGCGTGACTTTGCCCAGCTCCTTGTCGATGATATCATAAACATTGGATTCTTCCGGCTGGCCCTTGGGCTGTCATTCCCGCCCTTTGTTTGCAAAGGTTCCAACCAATTCCTTCTTCTTGGCGTCAACGCTCACCACCGGTTGTCCCTGGGACTGGAAGTCATGAACCATCGCGGCAATATGTTCGAACTGGGCGTTGCGTTCGACGTGGTTTCCGCCCTCTTTGGTTTTGCTCATGGCTTGCAAACTGTAGCCGAGTTGCTTGCGCAGGGTGGCGACCGAGCGCTCGCTGATTTGATGGCCCATGGCCTGAAGTTCGGCAGCCAGTTGGGCGGTGCTTTTTGCGGTCCACAACAGGGCGCTCTCGGGATGCCCGCGGGTCGCCAAAGAGACCAGTCTGTCAAGATCGGCGAGCAGGGGCGGAGCTTTGGCGGTGAGTTTCTTGCGTCCGCCGCCTTGCCGTCGGCTGGCATACGGAGGCAGTGGTGATTCGGCCTCACTGGCGGCAGCGAGTTCCCTGATTCCGCGAGCAACAGTCTCTCGGCCAAAGCCGGTGATCTGGGCCATCATTTTGATTCCACCATGACCCAAACTACGAGACTCGGCGGAAGCCCACAGCCTCAAGCCTCGCTCGGTCAAAGTCCTCCGGATGGCTGCAAACTTGTCGGCTAAAACTTCAGGTCTGATCATTCACGATCCTTAGCTTTTCCAAACTAAAAGACAGTATTTGTTTTTGCGGGCGTCCTTAAGTGAGAAAATAACGATCAAATGTTTATGCAGTCATTGGTGGTGAACGCCCCATGCTCCGCCACGGGTAACGGCAATCCCGGCGGGGTGATAGGTTTTCCGGCAGCTTCCTTTCCGGCGCAGATCTGGTTTATGTCTAGCAGAAACGCGAGGATATCCGCACTCTTCGGCATGGCGTAGGCGGCGCGGACGGCGGCATCCAGCTTGGCTTGGGCGTCGCGCAGGGGATTGGCTCCGGGGTTTTCGAGGGTGCGGTAGAGATCGCGAAGAGACCAACTATTCTTCGCCATTACCGCGCGGCGGAGCTGGCGGAGGGCGACGGATTCTTTCGCCACGGCTGCGAGCTGTTTGCGAGTGGGTGATTGCGGCCACGGGAAACAGTCAAAGACGGTGTCACTGGTGTAGCGGAAGTCACCTTTGAGAGATGAGCAACGGGCTTTGAACCACTCGAAGTGAATGCCGGATTGAAGAATTCCAAAGCTGTAATCGTCGGCAAGAGGAAATGCGACAATCGTGGTATCCGGGTGAATTTCATTTGATACGAATTCAAAGATCGGGCGTTTTGTGACGCGTGAAATAGCGACGTAGCGCGGCACGGTGCCAATACCTGCGATGGTGCCCGGACGATAATCGTAAAACTGCCACCATCTCTGGGCGATGCGGGTGTAGCGGGTGACCTCCTTGCCTGTGTCCTTTTGCTCTTTCTCGGCTCGGGCTAGAACCGATGGCATAACCGTCTTTTGAAGGCAGGAGAAAGGAATCGGGTAGCTCATTGCGTCGAATAAATCGCGTTTGGCGAAATCAATAATCCATCGTGATGGGCCTCCAAACTCCACGAGGTCTCGCCCAATCAAATAGGGGAATATCACGTCTTTGTTTCGGGAATCCGCAGCTATTAACCTGGCGGCTTCATTGGGTTGAAGGAAAAATCCAGCGTTAACAGGATTCTGTCCGGTGAAGCATTTCTTCGACTTCTCGTTTGCAATCAGCCGATGGGCGGCAGCGAGGTTCAAACCGGTGGCAAGACTGGCGGATATGTCCTCCACTTGTTCGATGTTCCACGGATCGCTGACACGATCGCCCTGCTGGGTGGTAAGTGTTTTCTTGCCGGTTTCTACGCCTTTGATCCAATTAACGATGGAGACATGCACCGCGGCATCGCCCGACCAGACCTGGGTGGAAACAGCGTCGGTGATGGTGCCGCCGTGGTTGACGACATGGTCGAGGCTGGCCTCGCGGCCTTCGTTCTGGCGGATGGTGTTCGTTCCGACGAGTCCGGCTCGGCCATTTTCCGGCAATGCATCGTGAGCGAGGCGGAACCAATGGGTGCAGAAGTCCGCCATCTTCGGCACGGTGGGGAATCGCTCTTGCACGCGCTTTGCATAGTCGTAGCCGAGTTCCTGCGCGATGTAACGGGAGCCGAGGTACGGCGGATTCCCGATGATGGCATCAGCCTCGGGCCACCCGGTGAAGAGGGAGTCAGCGCAGAGGATGTTTTTGTCGAGGTTGTCGAGGGGCAGCGGCGTCTCACGGGCGAATAGGCTTTCGGAATCGTCGGGGTGGCTGTTCTCAATCACCCACATTTCCTTGGCGACCATGAGCGTGACCTTGGCGAGTTCGGCAGCGAACGGTATCACATCCATCCCATAGAACTGCTGGATGGAAACGGCATTCATGAGCGCCTCCGGGGGGATGGATTTCCCGGCCTTGTTGTCCTTCAGCCTGATGACCCTGCTGAGCTTGCGGAGACGATTCATGATGTCCTGCTCCAGGCGTTTCATTTCCCGATAGGCGACGGCGAGGAAGTTTCCAGAGCCGCACGCGGGATCGAGAACGCGGATGGCACGCAGGGCGGTGAGCACCTTCATGAGATCATCCATGCTGTCCCAAGCCTCCGCCATCCGCGCACGCCACGGGCGAACGATGGTGGGGCCAACCACTTTCTGGATGTCGAACTCGCTGGTGAAGTGCGCGCCGAAGGCGTGGCGCTCATCGGCATCCATGCTGGATTGAAACAAGGTGCCGAAGATTTCCGGTTTCACGAGATCCCATTTCCGCTCGGCGACGGCGGCGAGGATTTCGAGTTCCGCGGGGAGAAGATCGATGGGGTCGATGTCGGCGAAAAGGCCGCCGTTGAAGTAGGGCACGTCGATGAAGCGTCCGGCGCGGGCGGGCGTCTCGGTGTTCATCTGGCGGAACAGCCCACCGATGAGGTCGTAGGCGCTCTCGCCCTTTTCCCGGCAATCTGTGATGACGCGGGTGAGGATCTGGCGCGGGAGGAGAGCCATGTCCTCGGAAACGAGGGTGACGAGGAGCTGGAGGATGAAACGCTGGGCGCGGGTGCGGTCCTCGCCGCGGGCGACAAGGGAGCGGAAGAGTTTGGCGAGCTCGGCGGCGGCCTCGCGGGTGACCTCGACGCGGTTGTTGTTGAAGAGCGGCTTGCGCGGCTTGGGCAGGAGGAAGGCGAGGGCCTCGGCACGCTGCGGCAGATCGGCGAGGGCGATTTTTTCGACGGGGTCGAAGAGCTGAGTGTTGAAATCGTAGATCCAGAATTCGTCGAAGTTGCAAAGGATGACGAAGGGCGGGCGGTGCGGGACGATGTGGGTCCAGTAGTCGAAAATCTGGTCGTATTGGCGTTCGAGCTTTTTGCCGCGGGATTTCATCTCGATGAGCACGCGGCCGGGCCAGACCAGGTCGGCGAAGTTTTTGCCCTTTCCCCCGCCCTTCTTGGCGACGCGGCGTTCGAGGGTGGCTCCGGCTTCTTTGATGCCGGCGTGGCCGAGGGCACGGAAGAGGTGGTCGAGGAAATCGGCGGCTTCGCCCTTTTCATCGCCCGTGAAGTGGGTCTGAACGTAGGTGACGAAGGCGGCGAGAGAATCGGAGAGGTCGGACACAGGCGGATAATTGAGGATGCGGAGCGTTGAGGGAAGCAAGGAAAACGGAGGGTCGCGTCGGAAAGCGGCCCCCCGGATTGGAAGAGGTGGATGTCTGGGAAGCTTATTGCACCGGAGGCGCTGGCGGTGTCCAGACCATGACTCGCCCGACGGGGCTTATTTCGGGTGACTCATTGGAATTCAATATTATACACGGGTGAAAGTCAATTTGGACAAACCTCGGAGTCAACGTGGACGGGGCGCAGGTCAATGTGGACGGCGCCGAGCCCAACATGGACGGGGCGAAGGTCAAGGTGAACGTCTCTGGACCCAACGTGGACAGAGCCGGACCCAATGTGGAGACGAGACGTCCGCGCAACTTACGCGACTTCGGCAATTACCAGCACTTCCGCGAACGGTAAATCTGCCAGAAGCGCGAAGGCGTTGTTCCGCGTAAGCCTCGCTCTTGTGGCGGCGGGGCTGGCCATGCCGCAGAGGAAGCGGGCGAGCTGGCGCGGGGTGTTGAGAGCGGCGTGCTTTTCATCCATGAGCTTCCTGACCGCGGCGATTTCCTCGTCGGTGACGCGGCGGTATTTCGGGCGCTTGATGGTCTTGGCGGGAACTCCCCGGCAGCGGTCGCAGTGGCCGCAGGGTTCTGCTAACTTTTCGCCGAAGTGCTTGGTGAGGTAGCCGGTGAGGCAGCCGCGGTAGGCGGATAGACCGAGGACTTGGCTCAGGCGGGCGAGGTCGGCGAGCTCTCGGGATTGGAATTTTTCGACGAGCGAGGCGGTGAGGACTTTGAGATCGCCGGGGTATTTTTTGAGTTTGTAGCCGTGGCGGACGCCCCAGACGCTGAGGATGATGTCGCCGGCGGATTGGAGTCCGTTGAGCGCGCTGACGACCTTGTCACGCGGGCACTTGAATTGCTCCGCGAGCAGGGTCGGCTGGAAATAGAGCCACCAACGCTTCATCTCACCGGCATCGAGAATCTGTTGGATGAATTTCCGCTCGGCGGCGGAGAGGCCGGCGAGGATTTTTTCGGGCTTGTTGAGGAGCTTGGCGCGGTAGGTGGCGTAGAAGCTTCCGGTGGCCTCGATGATGCCGTCGATCTCCAGATAGGTCATCACGGTGGCGACCACGCCGGGGCGGATGTCGCAGATGGTGGAGAGCTCGTAGGGCGAGACGTCGAACACGGGACCGAGACGGAGGACACGGTCGATGAGATTTCCTAACGCGCGCGGCGACGGGGCGTCGGAGTAGATGAAATTTTCGAGGACGGTGAGATCGTCGCCACAGGCTAACATTTCACAGATCGCGGGCTGGCCGTCACGACCGGCGCGGCCGATTTCCTGAGTGTGGTTTTCGAGGCTTTTCGGGAGGTTGTAGTGGAAGACGGCGCGGATGTTGGATTTGTCGATGCCCATGCCGAAGGCGATGGTGGCGACGATGACGCGGGTGTCGCCGGCCATGAAGGAACTCTGGGCATCGGCGCGGAACTCGGCGGGCAGGCCGGCATGATAGGCGCGGACGGAGAGGCCGTTTTTCGCGAGGAAGGTGGCGACTTCCTCGGCGGTTTCCTGGCGGGTGACGTAAACGACGGCGGGGCCATCGACGGCGGCGAGTTTTTCTAGCAGTAGTTTTTTCCGCTCGGCGGCGCTGCAGGGGGTGACGCGGAGGTCGAGGTTCGCGCGGTGGAAACTCAGCTGCACGTGGTCGGCGGTGGCGATGCGGAAGGCCTTGCGGATGTCGCGGGCGACCTTGGGCGTGGCGGTGGCGGTGAGGCAGAGGACGCGGGGGACTTTCAGGCTGCGGCAGATTTTCGCGAGCTTGAGGTAGTCCGGGCGGAAATTGTGGCCCCACTCGGAGATGCAGTGCGCCTCATCGATGGCGATGAGCTGGATGGGCAAACGCTTGAGCCGCTGCCGGAAGGCTTCGTTAGCGAAGCGCTCGGGGGCGATGTAGAGGAGCTTGAGGCTACCGGCATCGAGGCGGGCGTAAACTTCAGCAAGTTGCCCGGCATCGAGCGTGGAGTCGAGCCGAGCGGCGGAAATACCCTTGGCGGTGAGGGCGTCGACTTGGTCGCGCATCAGGGCGATGAGCGGGGAAACGACGAGAGTGAGGCCGTCGAGGAGGAGCGCGGGGAGCTGGTAGCAGAGGGATTTCCCGCCGCCGGTGGGGAAGACGGCGAGGGCGGAGCGGCCATCGAGCAGCGCGCGGACGACAGGCTCCTGCCCCTCGCGAAAGGCGTCGTGGCCGAAACGGGCGCGGAGGGTGGAAAGCACACAGGAGACTTTCGTTTCCCAGGAGTGGAGGCAAGTGGGAAGCGAGCCATTCAATGGCGATCAGGTGCCTTTCTCCAATCTGGTTCGAAGTTGGGTGAGGTTGGTTTTCAAAGAGGCGAGCTGCTGGTCCAGGGCAGTCAGATCGGCCAAGGCACTGCCTTTTTCGGCGATGCCGCGTTTGGCCGCGTTGTATTCATCGAGCTCGGCGTGCATCTCCTCCATGCTGTTCATGATGATGCCGATGAAGAGATTGAGCATGATCATGGTTCCCAGCAGGATGAAGCTGACGAAATAGACCGCGGCGATGGCGGGGGCGGATCCTTGCGCACTGACGAACAGGAATTTCCAATCGTCGAGGGTGATCGTCTGGAAGAGCGTGAGAAAAGCCCGCGACAGGCTGCCGAAGTGCTCCTTGTCTTGGCCACCGAAGAGATGCACGCCGGCGATGGCGTAGATGTAAAACATCAGGCCTAGCAGCATGCTAACGTAGCCCATGGAGCTGAAGCTCTTGATCAACGCGCCGACCAACAGCTGGAGCTTGGGCAGTGCGGAGACGAGGCGCAGCAAGCGGAGCGTCCGGCCGAGGCGCAGCACCACGGCGAACTGCGAACCCATCGGCAGCAGACAAACGGCCACGACGAGGAAGTCGAAAACATTCCAGCCGTCGCAGAAGTAATTCCAGGGCCGCGGGCAACTCGCCGTGAGTTTCAGCAGGACTTCGATGATGAAGATGCCCAGCACCATGGCGTCCAGTGTGCGCAGCGCGGGGCCGTGGGCGGCCATGGTCGCGGCGTCCGTCTCGATCCCGGCCAGCCCCCCGGCTAGCAGGATCGTCAGGATGATCAGGCGCTGGAACCAGGGGGCGTGAACGATGCGCCGGGTGATTTCTGTCCAAGTGCTGGGCATGGAGTCGCGGGTGATTCGTGATTTACGGAATCAAGCGGAAGGCTGCACGAGTTTCTTTGGCTTCTTGGGCCACACCAGCGAGGCCACCACCGAGGCGGCGAGCACGATGACGATAACTCCGAGCGAGATCAGCGTGTCGATTTTCCACGGCGAGTGAGCGAGCAGCATCTTTACTCCGACGAAGGACAGCACAACTCCGAGTCCAACCTTGAGGTAGTGGAACTTGTCCAGGACTCCGGAGAGGGCGAAATAGAGCGAACGCAGGCCGAGGATGGCGAATACGTTAGACGTGTAAACGATGAACGGGTCCTTGGTGACCGCGAAGATCGCGGGGATGGAGTCCACGGCGAAGATCAAGTCGGTGAACTCGACGAGCAACAGGACCACGAACAAAGGCGTCGCCATGCGGATGCCGTTCTCAC
>JAYWDF010000771.1:0-3770 GCA_043779985.1 Akkermansiaceae bacterium
CAAGGACTTCCACGACGCCATGAACCGGTTCAACCATCGCCTCGCCTTCGCCACCATCACCGCCCGCCGCAATTGAACCCGTGCAAAAATCCGCCGTGCAGGCCACCCAGCCGATCAACAAAAACAGCGCCGTCGCAGGAATTTTATGAATCAAACCCCTATCAATGACTTCCGCGGTGTCGATCCAAATGGGTGCTATCTTGTGAACGAGAGGAATTTCGTCAGAAAATTGTCCGCTCTGCCCGGAAACTGGCAGTAATGGGGTAGAAATGCCGATGATGCCTCCAGATGAAGATCTCTTGAAAGCTTTTGTGAAGTCGCATGACGAGCAGGCGTTCCGCGGCCTCGCCGAGCGCTACTCCGGCCTGATTTTCCACACCGCGCTGCGATCCCTAAACGACCGGACTCTGGCGGAGGATGTCGCGCAGCGGGTGCTCTGCGTGCTGGCGAAAAAGGCCTCATCCGTCACCGGTGGAAACTCGCCACTTCCAGCGTGGCTGCACCGGACGACGATTCTGGAGGCGAAATCCGTCCGCCGGAGCGAGTCCCGTCACCACCGCAAGAAAGAAGCTCTCATGCGCGCGCCCGCCGATTCACCCGACTCTAGCAACACCGCTTGGAAGGATGCGCTGCCGCATCTGGACGCCGCCATCGGCACTCTTCCCGATGCCGATCGGCATGTAATTCTTCTGCATTTCGTGAGTGAAATGACCTTTCCGGAAATCGCCACGCGGGTCGGCAAATCAGCCGCCGCCGTGCAGAAACAATCCCGCCGCGCCTTGGAAACCCTTCAGCGCATCCTTGGTCGCCGCGGGGTCACTCTTTCTCTCGGCATTCTCACCGCCGGTCTCACTTCGGAAATGGCCAAAGCCGGTCCGGTCCTTCTGGTCCCGGCGCTTTCGAGTCTCGGAAAAACTTCCACCAGCATCCTCGTCGTGAAAAAATCCACCCTAGCCGCCATCGGCACCACGATCCTCCTCTGCGGCATCCCGCTCGCGCGGCAGCAGGTCACCACCAGTCGTCTGGAATCGAAATTGAGTGCTGCCAGCGGATCGCCGCCGGAGGCCCGGATTTCCTCCCGGCAGGGCAACGCGAAAAGCCTGTCCATGGCCGAACGCCTCTCCCGCGACTTGAAATCGGAGGATCGCGACGTGCCGCGCTACCTCGGAGCGGTAGATTACATCGAAGGCTTAAGCGACGAGGATCTGATCGCTCTGATTAAGGAAGCCGTCGCGAGTTCTATGCCTTTTCCAAATCAGGAAATTGTGTTTGGAAAACTCTTCGACACGCTCGCAAACCGCGACCCCGGGTTCGCGCTCGATACCCTGCTGACTGCTGTCCCGGCCGAGCACATCGGCAAGAGCAGGGCAGCAGAAAACCTGCTGCCAAACTGCTTGAAAAACCTGTCCGAAAAGGATCCGCAAAAAGCGCTGGCATGGTTCCGCAACCATCTTCCTGCCATTCGTTCGATTCCCATCCAGGGAAGGTTTCCCAAGGATGAACTAGAAAACAGGGTGAGAACCGAGCTTGCTTACGGACTGCTGACATCCAGCCCCGCCGGATCGCTGGAAATCTTGAACCCGCTGTCAAAGGAAAATCTGCAGCATGCGTTCGAGAGGCTTGCAGAGGAGAGACAGCCATTTCCAACGGAGAAGCTCGCAGGTTATGTGAAAGCCGCACGCGAGTTGCTTCCCGAAGAGGAAACCGGGAAGGTGATGGCCCTCTTGGTGAGTCGCCAGATCGATGTCGGAAAAGGTGCCATGCCATACAAGTCGGTCGATGCCCTGCTCGCCAGCGAGTCATTCTCCCCCTCGGAATTTACCGAGATCGCAAGGCACGCCGGAGCCCGGCGCATCACCCAGCACCGTGACGGGCTGGAAGCGGGCATTCTCCAATACAAAGCCTGGCTGGAGGCCCATCAGACGGAGGGAGTGGACCGCAATGTGGGGGAAACCTTGGGGCGGATGATCTTGCCGTGGCAGGACAGGGTGCAGCCGGTCTATCAGGCGATAGTGAATCGGGAAGACCTGGGATTGGGCGATGACGCGGTCGCGGGCCTGCTCGCCACCGCCGGTCACAAACTCGATCCGGAGAAAGTCGCGGAACTGGCGGCTTCACTCGCAGATCAGGAACTCGCCGCAGAACTCATTCGCCGGATCAACAAGCGCAGAACACGATGAAAACCTCTCTCGCCTGTCTCGGCATCCTCATCGTCGCGCTCATTTTCGGGCAGCGGCAAGGCGCGCGGATCGCCACGTTGGAACAACGGATTTCCACCACCCGGACAGTCCGTCCGACGAAAGCATCCCGCGAAGCGCGACAGGATCATTCGGTTGCCTATCACTCGAATTACGAACGCAGGTCATCTTCCGAAGCGACCGCAACGAGAGTATTTCAGCAACTGCTGTCGTCTCCGGATTCCAGAGGTGCCGTCACGATGGGGCCGCGCGCCGCGTTGGAAAACCGGGATGTGATGCAGGCCCTCATGCAGCTTGATCGGGCGGAGCTGGAGAAGCTGATCCAACTGATTTCCCAATCGGAGAGCCCGGTATTCCGGTTTCCTTTTAAATCCGAGAAGATCATTCTCTGCCTCGTGGCGATGGCGGATCTGGACCCTCGTTTGGCCCTCTCTTACGTGACCGAAGGCAAGGAGCGGTTCGATCAACTTTTTGCCGATGACTGGCTTGCCGGAACCATGCTGAAATATGTGATCGCGCGGATGAGTGAACGCGATCCGCAAGGAGCGCTGGCGACGCTGATAGAACTTTCGAACGGCGACACCGGAGCTACGCAAGATCAGCTAGTGAAAGAACTCATGGGCATGATCGTGCTCAAGGATCCGGGACCGGTTCTTGATGCGCTTGAGGGACTGCCCGAGGCAAAACGGTCCAAAATTCGGGATTCGTTTGGAATTCTGATGGAAACCAATGAGGAACGCATGGGACTGTTTCAAGCCGCCCGCGAGCGTTACGGAACCCAGCCAGCCTCAATGAAGGAAATCCTCACCACCCTTTGCAAACGATTCCAAAATACCCGCGAGTCTGCGTCGGAATCGCGGAAATGGGTGGAAAGTCTTGGCATGACCGCTGCCGAAAAGCTTCTCGCGTTCGACGGGCTGAGGGGACTTAGCGTCCCGCCAGAGAATGGCGAGGAATTCACCAAATGGTTTGCGAAGTTCATGCCGGAGTCCTACGAGCGAAGACAGTTGGTGTGGAAGACCTCTTGGACGTGGGTGCAAAAAGATGGTGCCGGGGCCTCGGCGTTTCTCAAGGAGTTGGGGATCGACGGAGAAGAGATGATAAAGCGGGAGATGGGCGGAAATTAGCGGAAACATCCGCGACAGCCATCTGGCTAAGGCCCGGAGTTCAAGCTTCAGCTTGTCTTTGCGAATCGCACGCTAAAGCGCGAACTCCGGATAGCCTCTTGCCGGAACCCACGGAAAGAGAATCCGGCAATTGATTTTGGCTATAGGTACAAATGGCTGAAATTTAGCGATATATGCGCACACCGAAGAGATACGGGTCGGCCCGGGATCGATCTGTCAGCGCCCGAGGTCGATCTCGTCAATGCCGGGGCCAAACCCATGAGCACCCGAGGTCGATCTCACTGACCCCGGAATCGATCTGGAGAGCGAAGGAAGCCTGACTACAGGACAGGCCATTAAGACGCCGGCCGATCGGTGTGGAAAACTAAGATGAAAAATCAGCGCCAGGGCATGTGATCCTGCGGCTCAGCCAGCCGTTGGCGGGTCGGCACGGCTTGGGGAGGAT
>JAYWDF010000772.1:0-3769 GCA_043779985.1 Akkermansiaceae bacterium
GGAAAAAATGAGGCCTCGAAGGCGGACAGCTACAACGTGTCGATTTCGCGATAACTACAGGAAAAATCGGCAGCGACTGCTCCTCTTTGAGCAGGTCGACACCTTAAAAGCCACGCCGCTGGAAGTTGAGGTTGAAGATCGGGACTTCTTTGTTGTTGAGGGGCTAACGTATGCAAATATGGACTATTTTCGTCCAATTTTGATTATTATAGCACGTTTTCCTAGGCTGCGGTCCTTGTCACGACACAGCCCATGCACGATGTCCCGGAAAAGTTGAACAAGTACTCGGAAGGTGTTTCTTTTTCCTGTTAGCGCTGGATAGCGGCTGTCAAAAGGCCCTCCGAAGCGTCGAGTGCGACGCATCCTGTCGCGCCCTACTGCCATGATGTCCCTCACAACCACGACACCTCATGGCAATCCACCGATTTAGCTCCCGCTTCGACCGGCTTCTCTCACTCTGGGTTCTCCGGGCTTTTTCGCCCGGCTTGGGTCGCTCCGACTTTCTCAATGGTTCGACCTACGCGGATGCCGACATCGCTGAGTTTCTGGGATTGCCCCAGAGGCCTGACGAGGAAGTGCTTCGTGAAATGCCACGCTTGCTGGATGATCTCCAGTTCTCGTTGGAGCATGCCAGTCCAGGTTCTTTGCCAGCCCTAGCAAGAGTCAACTTTTCTCGTTTTTCGGCCACGCTCAAACTCAATGCGACCGAGCAACGCATTCTAGAATTCTTTGCCTGCATGGAAACCGAGGCCCCGCTCGCGGACACGGGGCGTCTAATCCGGAAAATCATCGGGAAGGAGGCTCCACGGTTTCTGGCGCACGTCCTCGACCTTCCCCGCCACGCTGTAGCCAAGGCTCTGGCTCCTAGCGGTCGATTGATCAAATGCGGTCTTTTGAAGAGCAGTCGGCACCCTGCCAAAATCGCCACGCTGGAATTTCACTCCGAAGAATTGGCGATTCGCCTGCTCCGGGAAGCCTACGATCCTCGCAAACTGCTGAAATTGTTCGGAGTGGTCACCCCTGCGCCGCCGGAGCTCGGTCTTGCGGACTTCCCACACCTTCAGGCGAGCCTGGACCTCCTGCTGCTTTACCTGAGAACGGTTCAGGCCAAGCGGAAAGCCGGGGTCAACGTGCTGATCCATGGCGCGCCGGGCACGGGAAAGTCCCAACTTGTGCGGGTTCTTGGTCAATTCTTGGACATCCCGGTGTTTGAACTCGATACCGCCGACAGCGATGGCGATCCGCTGCGCGCCTGTGGACGGCTGTCCGTTCTCAATCTCGCCCAGACGTATTTTCATGATCCCACCGTGCTGCTGGTTTTTGACGAGGCGGAAGATATTCTCACGCCATCTGTCATGCACCGCGGCATGGCGAATTCCCACAAGGGGTGGTTCAACCAGATGCTCGAAAGTAACCGACAACCGGTGTTCTGGATTTCGAACTCGATAGAGACGCTAGACCCGGCTTTCTCACGCCGTTTCGATTTCATCTTGGAGGTTCCCATTCCACCGAAAGCCCAGCGCAGCAGAATCCTCAGGGAGAAGGTCGGAAACCTAGTTTCGCCCGGGCTGATCGAGCACCTCGCCGGAATCGAACATCTGGCCCCCGCCGTGGTCACTCGCGCCCGGAATGTCGTCCACGCCATCAGGCGGGAGATCCCGGAAGGCAATCGGGACGCAGCGCTCACCCATGTCATCGGCGGAATCCTGAAGGCCCAAGGACATCCCGACCCAGCCAAGGCTAAGATCCAGATGGTTCAACCTGGACTCTATGACATCGACCACCTGAACACCTCTGCCGATCTCCCGCAGATCGCCGCCAATCTCAGGAAAAACCCGAGCGCCCGCCTCTGCTTATACGGTCCGCCCGGCACCGGCAAAACCTCGTTCGGCCACTGGCTCGCCAACGAAATCGGTCAACCACTCCTCCTCCAGAAGGCCTCCGATCTTTTGAGCCCTTACGTGGGGATGACGGAGCAGAAGATCGCCCGCACATTTGAGAGGGCCAGACAGGATGGTGCCGTGCTCCTCATTGATGAGGTGGATTCGTTTCTGCGGGATCGCACGCAGGCAAGGCATTCCTGGGAAGTCACCCAGATCAACGAAATGCTCACCCAGATCGAATCTTTCCCTGGCATCCTGATTGCCTCCACCAATCTGATCGATCAGCTTGATCCCGCGAGCATGCGCCGATTCGACATCAAACTGCACTTCGGCTATCTCCTCCCGGCTCAAACCGGCCGCCTGCTCGTTTCCTACTGTCAGAATCTCGCCCTCCCGCAGCCGACCTCCGCGGATTTGGAGTTGGCCGCCACCATGGATGTTTCCGCGCCCGGAGATTTCGCGGCCATTGCGAGGCAGCACCGGTTCCAGCCGTTCCGCAATGCCCACAGCCTGTTGCTGGCGGTGATCGCGGAATCCGAACTCAAAGCCAACCGCACCCGGAGGATCGGTTTCCAGTAATTTCAATTTCATCCATCCATGCCTGGCTCCGACCACGAAACCACCCTTGCCCGCCAGTGGGAACTGCTGCGGAACCACCTTCCTCCCCGTCCACCCGGAAGAACCTCGCGGGATCTACGCGACCGGTTGGAAGCCGCCGGCCACAACGTGACCAAACGCACCATCGAGCGCGACATGGAGGAGCTTTCCCGCATCTTTCCGATTCGCCGCAACGAAGTGTCCATTCCCTACGGCTGGCACTGGAAGGAAAACGCCCGCGTCGACATCCTCGGGATGGATCTATCGGAAGCCGTGTCGCTCGGCCTGATGGAGGATGTGCTCCGCCAGATCATGCCGCCAGCCTTCCTCTCCGCGCTGGAAGGCAAGTTTTCCCTCGCACGGGAAAAACTCGCCGCCTTGCCGAAAATCCCGCACGCCCGCTGGGCGGACCTCGTCCGCTACGTGCCGCCGGGCCTGCCGTTCATTTCACCGGCCATGGCCCCGGGAGTGTTGCCCGCGATTCAGGAAGCCCTGCTCCGGCAACGCCAATTGCAGGTCGTCTACCTCAGCGCCGGATCGGATGCCGCCAAGGAGCAGACTCTCCATCCTCTCTCTCTGATCCAACAGGGGGCGCGGTCCTATCTGGTCGCCACCGCTTTCGATTACGAGCAGCCGCACCTCTACGCCGTCCACCGGATCGCGTCCGCTACCGTCCTCGACGACCCTGCATTGCGCCCCAAAGGCTTTTCCCTCGACTCTTTCCTTGCCGGTGGAGGCGCACAGTTCGGCAGTGGCGGCGTGATCGTTCTCAAGGCGCGGATTTCCGATAATCTCGCCCGGCTGTTGGAAGAAACACCGATTTCCAAGGATCAGAAAATCGCCACCCGCTCGGGCGTCCAAACGCTCACTGCCACCGTCCAGGAATCCTGGCAGCTTCATTTCTGGATCCTCTCGCAAGGCCCATCGATCACCGTGCTGAAACCAGTTGCCCTGCGGAAGGAAATCATCGCAGCCCTCGAATCCAGCCTGAGCCACTACAAAGAAACCTGACCCATTTCCCGTGCCAAAGCGGCACCTGTTCGACCGCGACGCGTTCTGTCGCGGTCTGACCTTATCCTTATCCTCATGCGCAACCTCTCCAAATCCAAGATCATCGCCTATCGCCAGTGTCCGAAACGCTTGTGGCTGGAAATCCACAAGGCCGAACTGCGTGATGACTCTGCCTCCGACATGGTGTTCCAGATCGGCAATCAGGTCGGTGACATGGCCCGGAGCATCTACGACCTGGATGGCAATGGAGAGTTCATCGACATCAATGGTCTTGGCCA
>JAYWDF010000773.1:0-3769 GCA_043779985.1 Akkermansiaceae bacterium
GTTTCGCCGCGACCCGGGCCGGTGTGGGGGGTGGGGGGTGGGTTTGATCGGGGTGAGCTGTTGGCCATTCGCGGCGCCCCAAGAAAGGAAGAGCAAAATGTGGACGCGATGAAATGGCATGAAAGAGGGGCTGGGTTCTGCTAGTCAGGCACACGCTGCGCGGACGAAAACGGGAGCGCGCTCCAGGTTGAATGCCGCGAACTGCTGAATTTGTCAGACATTTGGAATGTCCAGCACCCCAGTGCGGTGGCGGACCGGGCGCTGGCGCGCGGTTCGCTCTTGCGCGCAGTCCTGCAAAGCGCTTTCTTGCGGCGTGACACGGATGTGTCGGATTTGCAGGGATAGATTCATGGTGAGATCGAGAAAATTAACTTTCGCAGCGCTGGGTACCGCCTTAGCGCTGGTGTCCTGTGCCGCGCCGAAGGCGATTATCGTGGCTGAGGCGCCGCGGGCGAAAGCGGAGGCTTCCAAGAAGGAGATGGCGAAAGTGGAAAAGCCGATCGTTTCAGATGAGCCGGTCCCCGCACTGCCGGATGATGGCATCCGTATGCCTGAGATGCTCGCGCTGCCGGGTGAAGGGGATTTCCGCGCCACGAATCCAGCGGCCACGAAAACGGGTGGCCAAGCGGGAGCGGTTATTTCCCGTCCGCCGACCGATCCACCTTCCCGGGTCAAGCCGAAGGAGAAAGAGTAAGCAGGTGCGGGCGGGTCCGTGACGGATTCGGAGTTTCCGTGCGTCAGCGCTGGTTGAAGCGGGACATTTCGCGCTGGGCTTCGCGCAGTTCGACGCGTTCTTTCAAGTCCTGCCGCTGATCGGAGTGGGTTTTGCCCTTGCCGACGCCGATTTCCACCTTCACCCGGCGATCTTTCCAGTAAATCCGGAGGAGCGGCAGCGAGCACCCCTTGACGGCGGTTGCGTTGGCGAGCTTGAGGATTTCCCGCTTGTGAAGAAGCAGGCGGCGTGGGCGCTTCTCGGCGTGGTTATACCACTCGCCCGCGGTTTGCCAGGGCTGGATGTGGCAGCCGTAAAGAAAGACCTGATCATTTTCGATGCGGGCAAAAGCATCGGCAATGTTGACTTTCCCGGCCCGGATCGACTTGACCTCGGTGCCCTTCAGCTCAATCCCCGCCTCGAATTTTTCCGAGATGTTGAAATCGCGCCCGGCCTTCCGATTGGTGGCGATTTCCGCACTCATGGGATGGCTCGGGTGTTAATGGCGCTCCGCTCAGGGTGCGTCTTTGTGAATCAGCTTGATTTTCCCCTCGATGATTTCGGTGAGGGCAATGTCAGCCACACCCATGCTAGGGCGGGTAGCAATCAATGGCGAACGACCGCTGTTTAGCTGTCTGACGCGTTGGGAGACCAGATTGACCAAAACAAGTGGGTCGGTGACAATTTCAGAGGCCTTATCAAGAAGATCGCTTTTCATAGGAGAACCGGGAAAACGCGAAATTGGCCGTGCCTGCTCAAACGGGATGACGTTTTCAGGAAGCAGAGACGGTTTTTTTTCGCTCAAAACAAGAAAGTTGGACAGAATTTCCGGAAATAACGCCGGTCCGATGGACAAACCAGAGAATCGACTTGCTGACAAGCCTTATCTGGTTGTTCCCATGATTTTTAGCGGTGGGCGGCGATCATTTCGGCATCAAATCGATTCCAAAGCGGCGGAGGACCACCACGGTGAGCCAGAACAGGGCGACCGTGATCAGACAATTCGCGGCAAGGGAAACCCAGAAGCTCCAGCCGTGACGCAGCATCCAAGGGAAAATCAGAAACATCGGCAGGGTAGGGAGGACGAACCAGAAGGTGCCCTCGGCGTGGTTGGCGAGGCGCTGGGAGGACTGGCCGGCGTGGTGCATCCAGACCATCGCGACGAGCGAGGTGAACGGTAGCGCGATGAGCAGGGCGGAGAGCCGGTCGTTGACCAGCTGGACCTTGTTGACCAGGACGATGATTACGGCGCTGAGGAGAATCTTCCCGAGATCGAGCGGGGTGAAGGTGAGGATTTTATCCCAAGGGATGCGGTTCATACGGGAGCGGGCTTGCAGCTGGCCTGAGCCTATGGATAATCCCAGATCATGCAAGCAGCCTCTCTTTTCTGTTCCATGGTGGTTTTCATAACTGGATGCGTTTCCGCCCAGGCAGCGGGTTCATTGACCGATGGTCAAAAGGCTGCGATCGGGCGGAAAATCTGGCAGAACGAGTGTGCCGGCAGTGTTGCCGGGCTGACCACTTGGAACGCCGGGGAGGAATTTCCCTCACTCGGCATCGGGCACTTCATTTGGTATCCTGCGGGGTTCAAGGGGCGTTTCGAGGAGAGTTGGCCGCACTTCATCGCATTCGCCCGACAGCGCGGAGTTCAGGTCCCGGCAGTCGCCCTTCAGGCGCACAGTCCGTGGAATTCCAAGTCGGAGTTCCAAGGGGATTTCAAAGGGCCGCGGCTGACTGCCTTGCGAAACTGGTTAGCGGGGAATGTGGAATTGCAAACCGACTACATTGTCGCGCGTTCGCAAGGAGCTTTGCCGAAAATCCTCGCGGGCGCGCCGGCCAGTGAGCGGGCGCGGATTGAAGTGAACTACCGCAAGGTGTCGGCCTCGGCGCAGGGGACCTATGCATTGGTGGACTACGTCAATTTTAAAGGCGACGGCACCCAGATCTCGGAACGCTACAATGGGCAGGGCTGGGGGCTGATGCAGGTGTTGGGCGGCATGAAGGATGTGCCGGCAGGTGCTAACGCCGCCTCCGAATTTGCGGCATCGGCGAAACGGATCCTGTCCCGCCGGATTGCGAATTCGCCTCCCGCCCGAGGTGAAAAGCGCTGGGAGGAAGGCTGGCACAACCGCTGCGATACTTACGCGCGGCCGCTGTAGAAATGGTCTGTTAGCTGGAGATTGACACCGCGTTAGCCTGGTTGCAGGGTTCCGGAAGATTTTTCAATCGGCATGGCATAGGGGGTGCTTGGTGTGCCATGAGCCATGCCCAAGTCGATCGTCCATCATATTGCCAAACGACTTTCCAGCGTCCTGCTGATCGGGTTGTCGGGCCTGTTGATCTGCCTTGCGCACGCCCGGGAGAATTCGATCCGGGAAACGATTGCGTCGGCAGCTGTTGCGACGACCCCCAAAGCGCAACGGGAAATCATCCTCTCTCTCAAGCTTAAACCCGTTCCCGAGACGGTGATATGGTTTGAGAAATGGAAGACTGGCGAGATTTTCCTGCACCACGATCCCTCCGGTGCTGTCACCCCCGTCCTCTTGACTGGAAGCGCGGACGGCGCGGATTCATTCGCGACGGCCAGGGTTTCTGATGGAACGCCGTTGCTGGCGGCGGACGGCAGCGCGATTCGGATCAATCCCAAGGCCGTTGAGTTCGCCGAAACCGACTCAAGTTTGCGCAAGGCCATGAAGGACGTCTCCGACCTGGTCGCCCTCGCCGATCCGGATCTCTCCAAGCGGATCCGGGCGATTCAAGACTCCGCCATCGGCCAGAAATCGGAAAAACTTCCCGCGCTCCAGCTCCTCAAAACCACCGAGAAGGCCCCCAAAGCGTTGCGGGCGCTCGAGGAATCCATCGCGATCATCCAGCTCCGCTCGCCGATACCTGCGGAACGGATAGGCGCGTGTGAAAAACTTGGGACTCTCAACTCCCTCGCCGCACAAGACACGATCAAAACGATTTTAGTCGAGGCTCAGGCAGCCAAAGATGCGAAGACCATCCAGGCGGCAAAGAAAGCGATCATCGCGATCGAGAGCCACGTTTCCAGGATCA
>JAYWDF010000774.1:0-3766 GCA_043779985.1 Akkermansiaceae bacterium
TCCAGCAGAGGCCCGGAGATTTTCTGGCGGTAAGTTTCGATCTGCCTCGGCGAGCAACGGCACTCGCGTTTTGCATCCCCGTAGTAGCCGCACGGACACGGGTTCATCGCCGCCACCAGCATGAAATTTGCGGGAAACGTAAGCGATCCCGCAGCTCGGGAAATGGTGACGACCCGATCCTCTAACGGCTGCCTGAGAACCTCCAGCGTCTGCCGCCGGAACTCGGGAAGCTCGTCGAGAAAAAGCACTCCGTGATGCGCAAGCGAAACCTCGCCCGGTCCTGGATTCGTGCCGCCGCCGAGTAGGCCGGCATCGGAAATCGTGTGGTGAGGCGAGCGGAAGGGACGTGTTGTGAGGAAGGAGCGCTTTGAATCTAGCAGGCCGGTGACCGAGTGGATCTTGGTCGTTTCGATGGCATCGTCCTCGGTCATGTCCGGCATGATCGATGCCATCCGCTTTGCCAGCATCGACTTTCCTGTCCCTGGTGGCCCGACCATCAGGAGATTATGATTTCCTGCGGCCGCCACTTCGAGCGCCCGCTTCACTTGATACTGTCCTTTCACCTCGTCGAAATCCACTTCATACGAGCGGTGGGAATTGAAGAACGCCTTCCGGTCGAGATGGAAGGGCGGGATGATGATGTCGCCGTTGAGAAAGTCCCACGCTTGTTTGAGATTCCGGATGGGAAACACCTGGATGCCGTCGATCACCGCCGCTTCGGGGGCATTCGCCTCCGGCACGAACAGGCGGCTCCGCCCCCGGCTCTTCGCTTCCAGCGCGATCGCCAACACCCCCTTCACCGGCCGCACCGTGCCATCGAGCCCCAACTCCCCCACCACACAGCAATCCTCCGCATTGAATGGCTTTGTCCCACTCGCCGCGATCATCGCCAGCGCGATGGGCAGATCGAACGACGGCCCTTCCTTTTTCAAATCTGCCGGCGCGAGGTTCACCGTTTTCACTCCGTCATCGAGATTCAGCGCGGAGGCGCCGATGGCGGAAATCACCCGCTGCGAGGATTCCCGCACCGCCGCATCCGGCAGGCCGACGATGATGACCATCGGTTTGTCCGCGCCGCGGGCGTTGACCTCGACCTCGACTTCCTGGGCATCGACACCGCGCAAGGCGGCTGAAAATAGGCGGGTAATCATGTGAACAGTCAAACGCTGCGCATTCGGTTTCAAGCTGACAAGCCAAAAGGAAGCCCATCCTTCATCCCTTGTGAATGTTATTCCAATCAGCGATTCACCGTGCCTCCAAGCGAATCCCCTTCGGAACCACTACCGCTGTATTCCGCAGGCCTGAACGGCGCGCACGCGGGTTGGTTCAGGATTTCCGGCCGGAGGCCGCATCCTGGACATAGGCTCGCGGAAATCCATGAGTGCCGGGTCCAGGCAGAAATCGGTCCGGTCGCGAATCCCCCTGACATGGCCAACGAGCCTGCGGCCGGTGATCGCGTCAAGCGGGTCGGCAAGACCATCAAGTTCCGAATCGTTCCACGGATTCATTAAATCCGCGGGGTGTCTATTTCAGGTATCCCGTTGTTGGATGGGGACTTACCAGCACACGCGGATGGGAACGTGTAGGAACATGAGGATTCAGTTGGACCGATTTCACGAATCCTAGCCGAAATATTGGCGGAGTCTGGAAAACCCATTAACCAGACCCCGCCTTGGGATTGCCTCCCTCCAGAGGCAAAGTTTCATGAAATTGACATTGCTGGGTGGACCTGTCGTCGTTTCCCCATGGGCACTCGCTTCCCGGCACTGGAAACGCTAGAGACCTTGCTCACCTCCGCCGGCGACGCAAGAGGGCGAGCACGCCGAGGCCCCCGACCAGCACCGCAGGACTCGGTTCGGGGATGACGGTCAGGGTGACGAAGTTGGTCGCGCCCGTGGTGTCGCCAGTGAAGTTGCTGCCAGCGATGGTGTCGTTGTAGTTGAACGTCCAGGTGTTGAGTCCAAGGGTGATATTGGAATCATCGGCGAGGGTGGCCGGACCGGCCCCCGCATCGTAGGTGAAGAGCCCGAGGTTCCATGCTCCCACCGAGCTGATCAGGGTGAGCTTGGAGCCGTTGGCCAGTGCCGTGCTGCCACCAAGATCTGTCAGCGTCAGGATGGTGCCGGAGGCGATGCTCAGCGTGCTGCTGGAGTAGGCCAGGTCGCCTGCGACGTTCGGCGTGCCAGCAAACAGGTTGGTCTGTAACTCGTAGGAGTAGGTGGAGCCGGTGAGGAAGTTCAAGGAACCACTACCGAGTGACTCGATCGAGTTACCGGGGGCGAGCACGCCGCTGACATTGATTCCGCCGATGACGCTGCCGGAGCCACCGAGATTGGCACCGGCGGCAACGTTCACTGCGCCGCCGCCGGAGTTGGTGCCATTGACTCGTAGGTCTCCACCCGTGCTAACCGAGGTAATGCCGCCGTAGCTGTTGGTCCCGTTGAGGGCGAGTGCGCCTGTGACGGTGAGCGCGCCGGATGCGCCGGTGATGGCTCCCGAGGTGGTGCCGCTGCCGACCGTCAAGGTGGTGCTGCCCAGGTTGACCGTGCCGCCGTTCAAGGTGGTGATCGAGCTGGTGGAGCCGTTGAGGCTGGCGGTGCCGGAGGTCAGCGTGCCGATGGTGGCGACGCCGCCGACGGTGGTGGATCCACCGTTGAGGGAAGTAATGCCTGCTGCGCCGGTGATGGTGTTGGTGCCGCCGGTGACCGAGGTGGAGCTCAGAGAACCCGCGCCGACGGTGCCGGAGGAAACCGTGCCGGTGAGCAGGCCGCCCGCCGTGATGGTGCCGCCGGAGATGTTGGCGTTAAGTGCGCCTACCGAAGTGACGGTGCCGCTGGAGATGCCACCGGTGACGGTGCCAGTGCTGCCGAAGCGGGTGTTGCCCGTGCCGGTCAAGCTGGCCAAGACGACCGTGCCGCTGGCGTTGCTGAAGTTCAGGGCGCTGGTCGCGGTGTTGGAGTTGCTGACGGCCCCGAGGTTCTTACTGGCGTTGGCGAAGTCCGCCGTGCCGCTGGCTCCCACGGTGAGAGCGTTGCCGCTGGCGAGACTGCCGCTGCTGCTGACAGTGAGGGAACCGGCGGTGACCGTGGTCAGGCCGGTGTAAGTGTTGCTCGTGCCGGTGAGGGTCATGGTGCCGGTGCCGGACTTCAGGATGCCGCCTGCGCCGCCACTGCCGTCCACGATGCTGGCCGAGATGGTCAGTTCATTTCCGAGCGCTGCACCGGTGCCGGTGGCCACGTTGAAGGTGCGGGTGGCCGCACCGAGATTGGAAAGATTGAGCGTGCTGGCGGCAGTAGAGATCGAACTAATCGACGCAACATTGGCTGAACTTGTCACGCTCACATTGCCGTTGAGTCGTAAAAAGCCAGTGTTTCCGGCAGAAGCACCAACACTGATGTTGCCACCTGTCATCGTCAGCACGTCCGTAGCCACGGATGCCGAGCCGAGGGTTAAAATCGAAATGCTGGAAGTGGTCACAGAGGCTGCTGAGCCCGACATCACCAGAGCGCCGATAGTCTCGTTTGTGCCAGAGTTGATGGTCCAAGTGCCGTTATTGGTGATGGTTGCCGTGTCGACGATTTGGTTTTGGTTCGCTGACTGCAGGATTGCCCCATTGGCTATTTGCAGGTTTCCAGTGATCGCATTCAAGCCACTGTTGGTGCCATTCAGCCTTAGAGCCTGTCTTAATAATACAAGATTTCTGAATTTTAATCTGTACTAGTTTGGTCATGTATTGGAGAAACTCGGCATGGCCAGTTATCCAAGC
>JAYWDF010000775.1:0-10530 GCA_043779985.1 Akkermansiaceae bacterium
GCCATAGCCGAATGTCTGCTGGATTACTGCTTGGACGAGGTCACGGAGCTGCTTTTGCAAACCGATCGGCGGATTCAAGCGCCCCGCGCAATTAGACACTCTTGCATCCCACCGTCCGCGGTGAGTTTCTGCAATTACATCATCTCATGTCCCTTCGTCAGGGTTCTCCGCCACTTGTCTGGCGACTCGCCATAGGCCTGCTTGAACGCGTTGGATAGATGGAACCCGGAGCTGAATCCCACACGCGCGGCGATGTCGTCGAGCTTGGAGTCGCTGGATGAGAGCATGCGCCTTGCGCGCGTGAGACGCAGGTGGATGACATATTTCCATGGCGAGAATCCTGTCTGCGCGCTGAATGCGCGGCGGAAGTGCGAGTAGGCGACGCCGAGTTGCTCGGCGAGCGATGCGACGTTGAGCGGTTCCGCATGATGCTCGCCGAGGTATCTAACCGCTTCGTTGACGGCCCGCTGGATTTGCGACGTGCGCAGCCGGTTCCGGGGGATTCGCGAGCAAAGCGCCAGCACTTGCAAGGCCGCGGCCGAGAGCTCGGGCTGAAATTCGATCGATCCTTGGCGGATGCGCCGGTGGATCGACTCCAGCGCCTCCTCCATCCCGCTGTAGATTGCGCCGCCGCGCAGGATCGTGGCCGGCGCGAAAGTTTCTGCGAGGAGAAGTGCATCCACCACCGGGCCCTGCACCTCGATCCAGCTTTCGGTCCAGCCGGTTTCAGGGTCGGGACGGTAGCGATGCCAGGTTTTCGGCAGTAGCAGAAACACCATGCCCGCCTCCACCCGGCGTAGGCCGGTCGCACGGGTTTCAAGCGAACCGCTGCCGGAGGAAATCAAGACGACTTGCAACGCATCGAGCACGCGGCCGTGCTCCCAGTTCAACTGATGTTCGCCCGGATGCTGTTTGGGAGGATATGTGGAATCTGCGGCGATGCACGTGCGGCCGGAGGCGGTCACTCCCAGTCCCCAACGCCGCATCTCCGGCGTCACGGGTAAGTAGTGGAAATAGTCGACGGATTTTGAGGTCATTTTCTGTATGCGAATGATCAATGGCCCCATTTTCAAAGCGCTGGCAATCCGATACTTTTCGGAAATGAAAAATACGGCAGTGCGCGTTGGGCTTTTTGGTATTGGCTTGGACACCTACTGGTCGCAGTTCGACGGCTTGAAGGAGCGGCTCGAAGGCTATCTCGGAGTGGTGAGTGGAAAACTCGAGCGCCCAGGCGTGGAAATCGTCAACCTCGGTTTGATCGACTCGCCGGAGAAGGCGATGGACGCCGGTCACCAATTCCGCCGCGAAGATGTGGACATCATTTTCCTGCATGTCACCACCTATGCGCTTTCCTCGACCGTGTTGCCGGTCGTGCGCCGGGCGAAGGTGCCCGTCATCATCCTGAATCTCGCGCCCGAGGCGGCTATCGATTACGCGGCTTTCAATAAGATCGGCGACCGCACCGCAATGACCGGCGAGTGGCTCGCGTATTGTTCCGCATGTCCGGTGCCGGAGATCGCCAACGTTTTCAAGCGCTCCGGCATCCCCTTCGAGCAGATCACCGGCATGCTGCACGACGATATCGAGTGTTGGGACGAGGTGGACGCTTGGATCGATGCCGCCCGCGTTGCGCATGTGATGTCGCACAACCGCCTCGGCCTGATGGGCCACTATTACAACGGCATGCTCGACATTTATTCCGACACCACCCTCCAGTGTGCCACCTTCGGCGGACATTTTGAAATCGTGGAGGTCGATGAACTCGCCGCCATGCGCCGTGATGTTTCCGATGTAGAGATTGCCCGACGGGTCGCGTATTTTCACGAGCAATTCGACGTGCAGGACGATTGTTCGGAGGAGGAGCTGGAGCGAGCCGCCCGCACCTCCGTTGCGCTGGATCGCTTGGTTTCCGAGCACGATCTGGGTTCCTTGGCCTATTATTACATGGGCACAGGGAATGTTGACAACGAAGATGCCATCAGCTCGATCATCCTCGGTAACTCCCTCCTAACCGCACGCGGCATTCCCGTCGCTGGCGAATACGAGGTGAAGAACGCGCAGGCCATGAAGATCATGGACAGCTTTGGCGCTGGCGGATCATTCACCGAATACTATGCGATGGATTGGAATGACGATGTCGTGCTCATGGGCCACGACGGACCCGGTCACATCGCCATCGCGCAGGGCAAAACCAAAGTTCGTCCGCTCAACGTCTTTCACGGCAAGGTCGGCCGTGGCTTGTCCGTTGAGATGTCCGTGAAACACGGGCCCGTCACTTTGCTTTCGGTCGTAGAGACGTCAGGCGGCGGCCTTAAATTGTTAGTCGCCGAAGGCGAGTCCGTCCCCGGTCCGATTCTCGAAATCGGTAATACCAACAGCCGCTACAAGTTCAGCATCGGGGCCCGGCGCTTTACTAACGACTGGAATGCCCAAGGGCCGGCGCACCACTGCGCGGTGGGCGTCGGAAAGCTTGCCGGGAAAATCCAAAAGCTTGGCCGCCTGCTCTCCATCGAGACCGTGCGTGTCTGTTGAACCCCTCTGATTGATGCAGGGCGAATTCAAGAGGTCAGCGCAAGCCCGACAAAGGTCATGAAGTCTTGGGCCAGCCAGGAAAAGAGTCAATGAGCGTGCCGAGCTCAATCCAGTCACGTCATGCGGCGTCTGGCTGATCACCGCGGAAGAACTGGAGGTAATTCTGCAGAAGCGCCTCCGCAACGGAACGCTTGGCCGTTCCGACAAAAACGAAACTGATTCCTGAAATGTTGACACAAAGCGACTCGTGCCACCTGGAACCTCCGGCTGAAATGCCGCAGGGTATGGTGGCTGCGTGTGGTTTGGCAGCCACCGCAAAAGGCGCGCGGGCGAGCGGGTGCGACGGGGGTATTCGAATACGATGTGGGAAAGAACGAGACGGCACTTTCGTTAGTCCGCGACGAGTTCTTTCCCTTTATGCAGACCAATCTCCAGCAGCACCCGCTGGGCCGTTACCTCAAGGACGCCAACTGCCTCATCCCTTCCGGTAACCTGCTCTCCCGCGCCGTCGCTGCCATCGAGGAACTCCCGCTCACCGAAGGCGATGCCAAGGGCGACATCTACGAGCACCTGCTCGGCAATCCGACATGCCGCTCCTTGCGGTAGGAGTGCATGAATCCCGGCATCTCCCGAATGGGAGATGAATACAGGATCGTCGGCGATTACATCGTGGTCCAACCTCTCTAAGCCAACCCCACCCCACCCAACCCCGCCTCATGCTAGACGGATTCCGCGCGTGGACCCGCGTCAGCCCCGAAAAAGCCCAATGAAACGTCTCGCAAAACTTCTCCTCACCCTCACGCCACTCCTCGGCACACCGCTTTGCGCCGCCGAGCGGCCGAACATCCTCTTCATCTTCTGCGACGACCTGACGAACCAAGCACTCAGTTGCCTTGGCGATTCGCGAAAGCTGCTGGAAACGCCCAACATCGACCGACTTGCCGCGCAGGGCATGAAGTTTACGCGCTGCCTGGTGCCCAATTCGATCTGCGGCCCGTCGCGCGCGACCGTCCTCACCGGCAAGTATTCGCACATGAACGGATTTTACTCCAACGTGTCGGGCCGCCCCTTCGACGGCACCCAGCAGACTTTTCCGAAGCTGCTACAGAAGGTTGGCTACCAGACTGCTCTCATCGGCAAGTGGCACCTTGACAGTGACCCGACCGGCTTCGACCATTGGCATATTTTTCCGGGCCAGGGCATCTACTACAATCCGCCGTTGATTCGCGACGGGGAGAAGGTGAAGCACGAGGGCTACTGCACGGACCTCATCACCGACTTTTCCATCGAGTGGCTGAGGAAGCGCGACAAGTCGAAGCCCTTCCTGCTGATGTCGCAGCACAAGGCACCGCACCGCGAGTGGGCACCCGCCTTGCGCCACCTGGACTGGGATCACGACCGCGTCTATCCCGAGCCGGAGACGCTATTCGACGAATACGATGGCAACCGCGGTGTCGCATGGCGCGATCAGGAGATGACGCTGGAGAAAAGTTTTACCGACCACGACGCGAAGCTCGTCGCGCCACCGTCCCTCACACCTGAGCAGCGCAAGCAGTGGGATGCCTACTACGAACCGCGCAATGCGAAGTTCCGCGCCGCGAAGCTCTCCGGGAAAGAACTCGTCCGCTGGCGTTACCAACGTTACATGCACGACTACCTCGGCGCGGTCAAAGCGGTGGATGAGAGCGTCGGACGGTTGCTCGATTTCCTCGAAGCTGAAGGACTGGCGAAAAACACCGTTGTCGTTTTCTCCAGTGATCAGGGCTTCTTCCTCGGCGAGCACGGCTGGTTCGACAAACGGTGGATCGTCGAGGAATCGCTGCGCACGCCGCTCATCGTGCGCGCGCCGGGTTTGACCCAGCCCGGCAGTGCGAGCAACCGTATCGTGTCCGTGTTGGACTTCGCGCAGACCTTCCTCGATCTCGCTGGCGCGCCACAACCCGCCGACATGCAGGGCAGCAGCCTCTTGCCGCTCTTGCGCGGCGAGACGCCCGCCAACTGGCGCAAGAGCTTTTACTATCACTACTACGAGTATCCGCAGTGGCACAAAGTCCGCCCGCACTATGGCGTCGTCACCGACCGCTACAAGCTCGTCCACTACTATAAGCCCGACATCGACGAGTGGGAACTCTACGACCTCCAGACGAACCCGGCGGAGACGAGGAATTTCATCGCCGATCCGGCCTACGCGAAGACGGTGGCTGAGTTGAAGGTCGAGCTCAACCGGCTGCGGACTGAGTTGAAACTTCCGCCGCTCGACCAGGAGCCGCGTCACTCCTACGGCAAAGCGCCATTCGATGCTCCCGGTCAACCGCAAGGCGAAGGAAATGCGCAGTGAAAATTATGAAAAGCGATCATCGAACGTCCATTACCCAGCGATTCCCCGCACTTTCACCGCCCGTTCTCCGGGCGGTAAGGGTCCGTTTTCACGACGTGTGTATAGGGTTACTGCTCCTGATTCTATCAGTTGCTGCCAACGGTCAGCCCGCACAGTTTTTTGTGGCCGCGGATGGAAATGATTCGTGGTCCGGCACGCTCACAGAACCCAATGCCGGAAGCACCGATGGGCCGTTCGCCTCGCTGGAACGCGCCCGCGACGCCATCAGGAACAAGAAAAAGACCGGTCAACTCAGGGCGGGTGCCATGGTTCAGATCCGGCAAGGAGCCTACGAGTTGAAGACGACGTTCACGCTCAACGCGGCTGACTCCGGCTCTGAGAACGCCCCTATCATCTATCAAGCCTACAAGGATGAAACCGTCTCTCTGCGCGGCGGGCCCGCCATCCGCGGATTCCAACCCGTCTCGGATCCGGCAATGGCAAAGCGGTTGCCACCTGAATCACAAGGGAAAATCTGGAGTGTCGATTTGAAGGCGGCGGGTATAACAGATTTTGGCGAGGTTGCGACCCAAGGCAAGCAGCTTGAGATTTTCTTCAATGAAAAACCAATGCAAATGGCCCGCTGGCCTAACGAAGGCTTTGTTAAAATCGGCGAGGTCCTTGGGGGCAAACCGGTCGTCATGAACGGCATTAAGGGGGACCGCTCCGGGATCTTCACGTACACCGGCGACCGCCCAAAGCGATGGGTGAATGAACCCGAAGGCGTATTGCACGGTTATTGGTTTTGGGATTGGTCGGATGCCTATCAACAGATCGGCTCCATCGACACTGCGAAGCGGGTTCTGAAGCTCAAGCCCCCTTTTCACAGCTTCGGTTACCGTCCCGGTCAACGCTACTACGCCCTCAATCTGCTTTCCGAACTCGATCAACCCGGCGAATGGTATCTGGACCGCGCTGCCGGCCGACTTTATTTCTGGCCTCCCGGTCCACTCGACAAGGGTGAAGTCGTTCTATCAGTTCTCCCGACGCTCATCCAACTTCGGGACGCTTCCTGGCTCGCCTTTCGCGGACTGAATCTGGAAGCCACCCGCGGGACTGCGATCGTGATCGAGGGAGGGAACCACGCTCGGATCAGCAACTGCACCATCCGCAACACCGGAAGCTGGGCCGTCCGCGTCGAGGGCGGAACGGATCACGGCGTCGAAGGCTGTCACATCTATCAGCTTGGCGAGGGCGGAATCTCGCTCCAAGGCGGGGATCGCATGAAACTAATTCCCGCAAAGCACTATGCGGCAAACAACCATATCCACGATTTCGGGCGACTTTACCGCGCCTACCGCCCGGCCATCGCGCTGGGCGGCGTGGGCCAGGCGGCGGCACACAATCACATCCACGACGGACCCCACAACGCGATTCAGTTCGGGGGCAATGATCACTTGATCGAGTTTAACGAGGTGCACCATGTCTGCGAAGAAACCGGAGACGTCGGAGCCTTCTACACCGGTCGCGATTGGACCGCGCGTGGCACCCTGATTCGCTGCAACTATTTTCATCACATCGAACGACCCGGTCCGCACGGTGCCATGTCGGTTTATCTGGACGACGCCGCCAGCGGCATCACCATTCTTGGCAATATTTTTTACAAAGCGGGTCGGGCCATGTTCATCGGCGGCGGCCGCGACAATCTGGTGGAAAATAACATCTTTGTGGATTGCACGTCCTCAGTACATGTCGATGCCCGCGGGCTGAACTGGATGAAGTTTCGAGTGGACGATGACGGCGACCTCCCCGAACGACTCGCCGCCATGCCTTACAAAATGCCGCCCTGGAGCACCCAATATCCAAAACTGGTGAATATCCTGCGCGACGAACCCGGCGCGCCCAAGGGCAACGAGGTCGTGCGCAACATCAGCGTCGGCGGCGAATGGCTGGACGTCGAGAAAGGCGCGAAGCCCCTGGTCAACCTCAAGGACAATCTGGTCGATCAGGACCCGCGCTTCGTCGACCGTGCGGGCGGGAACTTCCAACTGCGCAAGGATTCACCCGCCATCAAGCTGGGCTTCAAGCCGATCCCACTGGAAAAAATCGGCCCCGGCACCCCATGGAGTTTCCCGCGATGATCCGAACTGCGGCGGCTGGACGCCGCTTTCGATGTTGCAACCAAGACCCCACACTTCGATCCTCACCTCTATGAAAGGCAAAGCAATTTTCCCGCACTCAAACACCATGAAATTCCTGATTCAACCCATCGCGCTGGGACTCGCCCTAACCACTGCCGGACCCTGCCTCGCTGCAACGCCGGCCGGCGAGGGCGTCGCCATCGAAACCGCGCAACCTAACATCGACACCCGGATGGAAACACCCGCACAGCGCGACGCCCGCATGGCGTGGTGGCGCGAGGCGAAGTTCGGCTTGTTCATCCACTGGGGCGTCTATGCCGTGCCTGCCGGGAAATACGGTGATCAGACCACGCATGGCGAATGGATCATGAACACCGCCAAGATTCCGGTCGCTGAATACCAAGGCTTCGCCAAGCAGTTCAATCCCGTGAAATACGATCCGGCGCTGTGGACGAAGCTGGCCAAGGACGCGGGGATGCGCTACATCGTCATCACCGCGAAACATCATGACGGATTCGCGCTCTATCCGTCCAAGGCCAGCACCTGGAACATCGCCGAGGCCACGCCTTACAAAAAGGATCTGCTAGGACCTCTGGTCAGCGCGGCGAAGTCGGACGGGTTGAAAATCGGGTTCTATTATTCGCAGTCGCAGGACTGGAACAATCCGGGCGGCACCAAGGCGCAGTCCAAGGATGGCCAGGGCTGGGACGACGCGCAGAAGGGCGATTTCGACACCTACCTCAAGAACGTCGCCGAACCCCAGGTGCGCGAGTTACTCACCACCTATCCGATCGACATTCTCTGGTGGGACACGCCGATGATGATGACCCCGAAGCGCGCAGCACCGCTCGCCGCGCTCACGAAGCTGCGTCCCGGACTCATCTTGAATGACCGTCTCGGTGGCGGCTTCGGCGGAGATACCAGCACGCCGGAACAGTTCGTGCCCATCATCGGTCACAAAGGCGACTGGGAGACCTGCATGACGATGAACGCGCACTGGGGATACAACGCCTACGACCAGGAATGGAAATCCACCGCCGAGCTGATCCACAAGCTGGCCACCATCTGCGCGAAGGGCGGAAATTTCCTGCTCAATATCGGGCCGACCGCGGAAGGCGAATTTCCGCCTGCGTCGATCGAGCGCCTGCGTGGGATCGGCAGTTGGTTGCGCGCCAACGGCGAGTCGATTTACGGCACCACCGCCGGGCCGTTCGCTTATCTGCCGTGGGGTGTGGCCACCCGCAAGGGCTCCAAATTGTTCCTGCATGTCTTCGAATGGCCGAAAGATGGCAAACTGCGGGTGCCGCTCGCGAACAGGGCGACCTCCGCCGCGTTGCTTGCTTCACCGGATCAAAAGCTGTCCGTTAGCAGTTCTAACGGACAGCTCGTCATCGAGGTTCCGACTTCCCCACCGGATGCGGTGGATGCCGTGGTGACGCTCGAAATCGAGGGCGAACCGATCGTCATGCCATTGCCCTCGGCGGGCGCGACCGCGACAGCCTCCGCATCGCTGCCGGGAAATGAGGCCGCCAACGCGCTCGATGGCACTGCGTCCAAGCGCTGGCGTGCTCCGGCGAATGTAAAATCCGCGTGGCTAGAAGTGGACCTCGGCAAACCGGCGGCGGTGGCTGCATTCGGCTTTGACGAACCCGATGTCTGGCCGCGCATGAAGCAGAAATTCACCCTCGAAATCCCTGAAGGCGACGGTTGGCGGAAAGTTGCCGACGGTGAAACCAACGGACACGGCCTCAGTCAGGCGATCACGCCGGTCACCGCGCAAAAATTCCGGCTGACGATGGCATGTGCCAACGGCTCGCCGGGCGTCGCTGAATTGCAGCTCTATCCGGCAGACAAGGCTGACTGAAACATCGTTGAAACCCGCACCTCATCACCCATCCATGAAGACCCTTATCAACCTCATCGCGCTCGCCGCGGCGGTTGGTGCGGCTGGCGGCTCTTTCAACAGCTCTCCCCCTGAAGAGGAAGGACCGAAAAACTACGACTTCATCCACCAAAACCCAACATTCCAAGCCCATGCTTCCATCTAAAGCAACCCGCGCATTTCCTCTTCAAGGCGGCTTCGCGCTCGTTGTCACCCTCTCGTTGATGATTCTGCTGACGGTTATCGCCGTCGGGTTGCTCACATTATCGAGTGTGTCGCTGCGGTCCTCTTCACAAGGTCAAGCCGCATCCACGGCACGCACCAACGCCCGGCTGGCGCTGATGATGGCGATCGGCGAGTTGCAAAAAGAAATGGGGCCGGACTCCCGGATTTCCGCCCCTCACGACGCAGGAAATACCGCTGCGGGTGGCCAACCGCACTGGACCGCCGTTTACGATGCTTGGCAGAGCGAACCCGATGCGAACACTGCGGAAACCCCTCAATCGCGCAGCCCGAAATTCCGCGAGTGGCTCGCATCCGGAGCCAATTCCGCCACCGGAGGGCCGGCGGGCACCACTGACAAGGTTTTGCTTCTCGGTGCCAACAGCCTGGGCGGCACCGCCGCTGCCGACGACGAAATCCGCGTCCCAATGCATGAGGTGAACACTGGCAAACAACGCGGCCGGCTTGCCTGGTGGACGGCCGACGAAGCCGCCAAGGCCAAGGTGAACGCCGGACCGGATGCCACCACCACCCTGGCATCTGCGGCTCCGAATCCGCTATTCGACACCCAATCTCCCGCAAACGTCGGTCACCGGGCCTTTCCGAAGCTCGCGCAATTCGATTGGAAGGAGGGGCAACGAGGCAAAACCATTTCCACCGCCCAGATCAACCTTGCGGCCGGCCTCGTCGGCCAAGCGGGAGTGGGAAACATCAGCCACGACCTCACCGTGTCTTCCACCGGGGTAATGACGGATGTCCGCCAAGGCCGTCTCAAGCGGGATCTCAGCAATCTGCTCTCGCGTGATGTGAAGGAAATCGAGAACAAGCCTCTCTATCTTGCCAACGGACGAATCAACCGCTTTGCCATTACTAAGGACGGGGCGATTTCGAATGCTTCCGACTTGCCGAGTGACACCTCCAGCAACCGGTGGGGGATCAATCTGGAAGAATTGTATCTTTGGCGGATTCAAACTGCTAGCGAATATCTAGAGGAGGATTCGTTCCGTCTGGTTGGTTGTATGGTTTAGTTGGTCCTTCGCGGAATTGCGGGATGGAACGGAAGGGCGAGCGGAGCGAGTCCTGGAGTGGAATCCCGCAATTCCGCGAAAGCCGCCGGGGGGAGTGTGCTCATGATGCGATCAGGTGGTCAAGGAGGTCGTTCGGGGACCGGTAAGCCAGGATGTTGCGCGGGCGATGATTGATCTCCTCCTCAACCTCCTGGAGGCGCTCCCGAGTGATCGTTGTGAAGTCATGCCCTTTTGGAAAATACTGTCGCACCAGACCGTTGTAGTTCTCCACCCCGCCTTTTTCCCATGATCGGTAAGGTTTGCAAAAATAGCTGTTACATTCCAACAACTCGTTGATCAGTTCGTGCATCGCAAACTCAAGGCCATTGTCGTAGGTGATGCTGTGAACCTTCAGGCCGTTCAGGACAC
>JAYWDF010000776.1:0-3763 GCA_043779985.1 Akkermansiaceae bacterium
AAGCTGATAAGGGCGAGCGATTCACGATTGTTGAATGCTTTAAACAGTCGTACCAGTCTTTTATGACAGTTTCGGAAATTATTTTTGGCAAGAGGTCTAAAGCCCCTCTTGGGCGATGACTTCAGGTAGTGAAATGGGATGCCTGATCAATCCAATTCTGGACTGATCCTCGATGTCCATTGGTTTGTAAATCGCCTTCAGAATCAGATCCTTCTTTTCGAGATTTCTTCCTGGAGTTGAATGACCTAAATGACTAAATGAATGGGGTCAGGTCTCTCCGTTTAACACAAATGTTGATCCTTGAGATCTGACATAATTTTGGTTCAGCGGGTGGAGAGCGTTTTCACGTGAGGCGAGCGGATGAGTTTCCGGTCACAAGTGACCAGGGTGAGTTGATGGGCGCGGGCGGTGGCGGCGATGATGCGATCTGCGGGATCGCCGTGGAAATCAGGAATGCGGTAGGCATCGCAGGCGATTTCCGGGGTGAGGGGGAGGAGTTTCAATCCATCGAAGAGTGCCTTGGTGACCCATTCTTCGAGGGGAGCGCTGAGGGTAAGCCGACCGTTGGTTTGTTTTTGGGCGATCTCGATGATGCTGATAGGCGACAGTGCGATGGTGTTCTCGGCCAAGAGGATTTTGCGGACCCGAAGCGGGATTTGAGTGGGTGCCTGACCAAGCTGGAGCCAGGCGTTGGTATCGAGCAGGTAATTCATGGGTCCGTGCGGTTGGCCGGATGATCCTCCCAGTCTTGCGGGGAGAATGCCGGTTCCGCAGGATCGTAGTCCGCTGCGAACTCGATAGTTCCGGCGAGTGAGCCCATCCAATCGCGCAGGGTTTTCGTCTTGGGCTGCGCGAGTGAATCGTCACCGGGCTTGCAGACCACCGCCACCGGCCTGCCGTGGCGGGTGATTTGGAGAGGGATTCCAGTGGTTTCGACCTCACGCAGCGCATCGGTGCAATGGGTCTTGAATTCGCTCACGGAAAGGGTCTTGGGCGGTGAGAAGCGCGTGATCATGAGGGACAGCGTAAAGTAGTCGAAAAATTAGTCAATTTCTCAAGTCGGGTTTCGCCATTCACGCGCTCGGCGCGCATCGGATCGTCGTCCAACTGGAGGCGGAGTCAGAACCCGGGAGACCTTGGGGTTTTGAGAAAAGGAATGTGCGTTTTCATGTTGAATTCCATGGTAATCGACGATTTCGACTTCTTGGGTTCAACCTGCAGCCAGCGGATTCCAGACCCGCTGGAAGCCGCATTCACGGAAGTCCTTTTCGTTGACGGTGGCGAAGTCGGTGACGCCTTGTTGGATGAGGAGGAGCGCGGCCCGCCAATCGTAGGCGCGGCGGCGGGCGAAATCGGCTTCGCGGAGTTTCGGCCAGAAGGTGTCGTGAAAGTCCCGGCTGTCGGGAGGAAAGCCGATGACTTGCCAACGGGGATGTTGGCGAAAGGCCTCGCAGACATCGGTGGCGGCGGCGGGTGAGAGGGGCTTGGCAAGCACGGCAGGGTTCCGCAGGAGCACGTAGAGTTCGAGCAGGATGAATTCACAGATCGCGACATCCTGGCGATCCTGGAGGGATTCCAAAAACGCCGCCGCCCTCGGGTGTTGGGCATTGCGGGACTCGACGGCGGGCAAAAGGATATTGGTATCCAGTGAGATCATCGGTCGGCGAGGCTGCGATTGCTTTCGTCATCGGCGGCGATGCTGCGAAGGGTTTCCAAAGGACCCTTGATGCCGCCCGCATCGACGCGAGGAAGCGTCCAGGCACCACGCACCGGCTCGGTGCTTGGAAAGCGGTCGAGAAACAACTCCAAGCCACGGCGGGTGACCTCAGCCAGCGAAATTTCCCGCTGTGCGGCGAAGGCTTTGGCCCGCTGGTAAAGCTCGTCCGGGAGCTGGATCTGAGTGCGCCTCATGCTGCAAATCCTACATCACTCGGGGATGGTGTCAATCCACCGGTTCATGACCGCGCAGTCACGTGACATGCGATCTCGGCGATACCCGACTGCGGCGGATCGTGGCAGTCTGCCCCCGTTCGCCACCTGATTATGAACCACACCACCACCGACCCCGCTCTGCCGGAATCTGATCCCTACGCCGTCATCCGCCAACGAATCGCCTTGGCGCGAAGACGCTTGGACAACCTGTTTTCCCTCAGCTGCGTGGGGGTATTGCTGCTCATGCCGGTGCTGTTTGCGGTGGCGCACATCGCGGCGGACGGGGCGGTGTGGAATTTTGTGACGGGCGAGAAGTTTAGTCCGATGTTCGACGTGATGAGTTCCTATGCGTGGCGGAGTCCGGCGGGGTGGGCAATGGTCGCCTGCATGGTGGGCTTTGCGTGGGTGCTTGTCTTCATCTTATGGCACGCGGCGAAACGTGGGCCGGGATTTTTCGCCTGGTTCACCGCCGTAGTGGCTGCCATCGCGATGATCAAGATGCTGGAGGTGGCGTGGTATCCGTTCAAACCCTCCAGGGAGACGTTTTCCCAAATCCAGCAGGAAATGAATCAGGAGCCGACGAAGGAGATTGAGTTAGAAATATGGAGCGGCGGTTTGTATGCCGTGGGCTTGCCGATGCCGGAGGGGGATCGCGTCGCCGCAGTATTTCAAAACCCTGCGCTCCTCGAGGATTCACCAACATGAAATCGGTGGAGCCCAAGTCCTGATCATTCTCACCATCATGGGATCCCGGTTTCTCTGGGAAAGGGAGCGCCATTTCTGGTCACGGGCGCAATGGGTGGTGCTGCTCTTCGTGGTGGGCGGGATTTTCGGCCGGGTATTTCTGCCCGATTTCAATGGCGTGACCCATCGAACCGCGTATCTCGGGATTAACATCTGGATGCTGATCATCGTGCGGGAGATCGAGCGGGAGATCGAGCGGGGACATGGCGGGGGCTTGGATGGGGCTGCGCGGGAATCAAGACGCCAGGGCGGGTGATGTTCAATGGGTGCAATTGAGGCCTTCCTTGGGCTATTAACCCATTTGAGATCAAGACACGAGTCTGGGGCTCTGGGAGTGTAATGGCTTACGAATTCATGAGCCCCGATCATTTACGCTTTCTCCGCCTCGGCATTGCCTTGCTCTCCATTCGCGCGCTCACGGTCCCGGTTCAAGGGGGCGTCGAAGCACAAAAATCCTGGATCGACTCGGACACGGGCCACCGGGTCATCCGCCTGACCAACGAGCCGGGCTCCGACAGCTTCTATTTCAACTACAATAGCTACACGCCGGACGGTAAAAAAATGGCATACACGACGCCCGAGGGAATCTCGGTGCTGGACCTGGAAAACAAGTCCGCGAAATTGCTCGTGAAGGGGCAGGTGAAACCCATCAGCGTCAGCCACCAGTCCTCCAATCTATTTTACACCCAAGCGTCGGGTGAGCCGCTCATCTCCACCCTTTGGAGTGTAAACCTTGATACCGGGGAGAGGCACCGCCTCGCCGATCTTCCGCGTCGGGCCCAAGTGGGCACGATCAATGCAGACGAGACGCTTGCCGCCGGGACTTGCATCGAGGGCGACGCGCATGCCGGCGGGGCCTACGATGGCACGAAACACGGCGAAAAAATGTCCCCCACCAACATGGGCGAGCCAGAGGACAAGGGGGAGCGCATGGCCAAGCGACTGGCGGCGAAACTACCTACCACCTTGTTCACTCTCGATCTCAAGTCCGGCCAGGTCCGCCCCCTGATCGAACACAGCATCGACTGGCTCAACCACCTGCAATTCTCGCCGACGGACCCGACGCACCTGATGTATTGCCATGAGG
>JAYWDF010000777.1:0-3754 GCA_043779985.1 Akkermansiaceae bacterium
TCCATGAGCTTGGGTTTGCCCTCGGTAAGCGTTCCGGTCTTGTCAACCACTAGGGTGTTGATTTTTTCCAAGCGTTCAAGGGATTCCGCATTCTTGACAAGAACTCCCCCCTGCGCACCGCGGCCGACGCTGACCATGATCGACATGGGGGTTGCGAGCCCAAGGGCACAGGGACAGGCAATGATCAGAACGGCCACCGCATTCACGATGGCATGGGCCAGTTTCGGCTCGGGTCCCATCCACATCCAGAGGACAAAAGTGATGACAGAAACAGCTAGGACCAAGGGCACAAAAATACCCGCGACCTTGTCAGCGAGGCCCTGAATCGGCGCACGACTGCGCTGGGCTTCGGCGACCATATGTACGATTTGTCCCAATAACGTATCATCCCCCACTCGCTCAGCCCGCATGACGAAGCTTCCCGCTCCATTGAGTGTTCCGCCGGTAACGGGATCGCCGACGGACTTCTCCACGGGCAACGGTTCGCCCGTGATCATTGACTCTTCCACGCTCGAGTGACCTTCGACCACGACGCCATCCACTGGCACCCGGTCCCCAGGAACGACTCGCAGCCAATCACCGACCTTCACTTGGTCGAGAGGCACCAAGTTATCGCCACCCGGTGCAACTTGACGTGCGGTCGGTGGCGCAAGGTTGAGCAATGCCTTGATCGCACTCCCTGTACGACTGCGTGCACGCAGCTCGAGGACCTGGCCCAGTAGCACTAACACCACAATTACGGCGGCAGCCTCAAAGTAAATGGAAACCCTTCCACCGTGTTGCATGGAGTGGGGAAACAGGCCCGGCGTCAGCATTGCGACCGCGCTGAAGACAAAAGCCGCCCCAACGCCGATGGAGATCAGGGTGAACATATTCAAATGCCCCGTCACGAAGGACCGCCATCCTCTTCGAAAGAACGGCCAAGCGGCCCAAGCCACAACCGGGGTGGATAGTGCAAACTGGATCCAACGCGACGGATCACCATCCGCCCAAGCTGCTGTGGCTAGCCCGGGAACGAAATGCGCCATCGCAAGCAGAAACACGGGCACCGCGAGGACCGCCGCGATCCGTAACCGCCGGATCATGTCCCGCAGTTCAGCGTCATCTCCGGCGTCGTCATCCGCTAGGACCGTCTCCGGTTCAAGTGCCATACCACACTTGGGGCAATCGCCGGGATGATCCTGCCGGACTTCAGGATGCATCGGGCAAGTGAAAACTCTCTTCTCTGATGCCCTCCATGCAGGATTTCGCTCAAGAGCCATCCCACATTTTGGGCAATCGCCCGGTTTGTCAGCTTCCACACCAGGGCACATCGGGCAAAAATACTTGGCAGCATCGGAAGGCTTCACCACTGCATCAGGAGGATGGACGCCTCCCCCCCCGCAACAGGCCTCCGCCTTTACCTCCGCCTTGGCCTTCCCACCCCCACAGCATCCGCTATCGACAACCTCCACGCCCCCCCGTTGTAGAAATTGTTGCCGACAGTGTTTGCTGCAAAAATATTCCATTCGCCCGCCACGCCCAACGCTGAGGGCGACCGTCTCATCCACTGTCATACCGCAAATTGGATCAATCGTCATAGGAAATTCCGATTCTAATGCCGGACCACAACGGTGGAAACTGCTTATTTCGATTTCTCGCGAATTAAATGCTAAGAGGTTCATTCCTCCGTCCGCGCTTCTTATCCGCCAGGACCATAACGAGACTGCCCGAACCGGAATCTATATGAATGCTTTTACCATCTCCGTACTAACCTAAAATCCGCGTGCTCACAGACCCATTCAGATCCATTCGCACACCCGTATCCTGAGGCGGTTAATCCTTGCGCAGGATCAGAGCGAGTCTCGAACACCAATACCCATTAGTCACCCCACTATCATGGCACAACCAAAAACGCTATTGCCCACGCCATCGATTGCTTAGAAGGAAATGCCTATTGCCAAGGTATAAAAACCGAATGGCAAACGGGCCGCAACTGTGCGGCCCGAGCCCTCGGCGATACATCAAATCAAGACGACGCCGGATTCCGACTCAATAAGTCCGGGTAGTCTTGGTCTGGACGGTTCTTGAATAGGGATCACCGACGGTGGTTTGTTCCGTTGTCGTTGCCGTAGAATGGGTAGAAGGTTCCCTTTGTTCAACAGTGGTGCAGCTTGTGATGAAGTTAATGGCCCCGAACGCGAGAGCGCAGATGATTGTTTTTTTCATAATCGTATTTTTTATTGATAGCGTCAAGCGATGAGAGGAAAACTGCATCGAATCCTGATTGTTCCAACGCCCATTCAGATCTCACTCCTGACAAGCGAAACCTAGGTGAATCACCCGCAGATTGCCATGGGGTATAACCCTACCAGCAGGATCGAAGTCCCGGCCCAAAATCACTCACAGGTGACGAATTCATCGACATGATACCGCTTGCCAAATTCGCATGCCGAAATAGCGGCCGCGCGGCGACACACATGGGGGCAAGCGCCCGAAATCCACATTGCGGATCCTAACATCAAGCTGACTTGGGCTTGAGCATGAAAAGTACGATTCCGCCGATCACGGCAATGACACCGACAACCGGCGGAATGAAGTGCGAATCCCGCGTCTCAACGTGAATCCCGAGGAAATCAATCGTTTCTCCGGGTGTCGTAAATGTTATGCCAGAATAGACGAGCACGACGAGTCCCAAGCCAACAAGGATTACGGCGACGATGGTTTTTGAGTTCATAAGTTGGTTAGAGTCAAGGGGTGACCGGTATTCGTTTGCATAGACCTGGTATTTTCAGAACGTCCAATTCAAGGACACCGTTCCGAAAATCTGCGCATCCTGCTGTTCGCTGAACTCCTCGGTTCGATAGACGACCGCATAGGCCAACTTGGTATTTTTGTAGTTGATCGCAGCACCCACGCTAAGGTCGGCGATGAACGGATTATGCCCCACCGAGGGACCGCCGCTGAAGGTGTTTCCATCGAGAAAAATATTCCGCGCGACTGCGCGACCGTCTACCCGGGCAAAGAGATAGGCTCCGACATCAATGCGGGAGCGATCTGCCGCGTGTCTTCCATCCACAGGAGTGGAGGTTGTGGACGCGGGATCGATTACGGCAGTACCGAAGTCATCAGGAAGATTCAATCCGAAGCGCAGCTCAGCACCGACATTGGCATGGGTTCTCACGGTGCCCAGAGCGATTCCCGCATGGGGCAGCACCTCCCAATCGAAGCCGCTACGACGTTCATGCTTGGGCCACCGCCATGTGCGCTCGTAGTCCAGCGTAAATCCTACCTCGTTGTCGAGTTGGTTATCCCAGCCATTCGGATGATCAAAGCCGCGGAGATCGTGAATCAAACGCTGGGATTCCTCCGCAAACGACCACGGACCCACGACGCCGATATCAAGCACGAGCGAATTCCTCACCTCGGCATTTTTCCAGACCACCCCCAGTCCCAGATAGAGCCAACCGGCGTAGGGCCTGTCGTCAGCGATCGGACCGTAGGCCTCCGTATCGGCCGGCGTGTAAATGTTCTGACCGAACGCAAACACAAGGTTTTTCTGATAGTCTGTCTCATTGATGTATGGCAACACATTGAACAATGGTAGAAACGGGCTCGCGTAGGGGGAGTCGCTCAACTTCTCCAAATCATAGGAACTCCAGCTGATTTTCATGCCGCTGGTGTAGTATTGATCCGTCCCGGCAAAGAGATCGTTTTCAAAGTAGATACCAAGGGTGCCGCCTGCCGCATCCTTCCCAGCTCCATGAACCGGGGA
>JAYWDF010000778.1:0-3749 GCA_043779985.1 Akkermansiaceae bacterium
CTCCTCCGCCCCCGCCGGGTGAGGCTCTGCCGCGTAAAGGCAGAGCACCCCGAACGGACGCTGAGGATTCGACAAGGGAAGGCATACCACGCTCCGGTACCCGCGCCGGGTTGCGGATTCCAGCCAATCGGCAAACCCTGGATCCACGGTGACGTCCTCAATGACAACGGACTGCCCGCTACGGATCGCCCGCCCGACTGGCCCGGCACCGGACGAACGGTCCTCGGCCCAGGAGACTTCAATCTCGGAGAGATATCCCAGTTCTTCACCCGCAGAAGCCACCGGGATGATCCGACACGACTCGTCCTCAGCGGCATAGCCGACCCACGCCATTCGATAGCCACCGATTTCCACGGCGATCCGGCACGCTTCGGCCAGTAGATCGGATTCCAGAGAAGTCCGGATGAGCATCTCATTGCACGAACTCAGCATTTGCAAGGCGCGGTGCGAACGGCTCAATTCGATTTCGGCCGACTTCTGCCGGGTGAGATCCGTCATCCCCCCGACCATCCTGATGGCCTTCCCGGCAGCATCGCGAATCACCTCGCCTCGGTCCAATACGTTGGCGGTCTTGCCATGATTGCTGATGAAGCGGTATTCGTCGGACCAATGGGAATCTCCCCGCGCGATGGCGGCGTAAATCCCGTCGACCACCCGGCCGCGGTCTTCGGGATGAATTTGGCGAATCCAGGCCCGGATCGATGCATCAATCTCGTTGGACGCCCAGCCGAAGAGATTGGCGAATCCGTCATTCCACCAGAATGCATCGCTCTCCAGATTCCAGTCCCAGATGGTATCGTTGGTGGCTGCCGCTACTGACTGGAAACGCTGGTGACTCCGGAGAAATTCATTCTGAGCCTTGGCCCGCTCGGAGATCTCCAGCGCAAGGGCGATTAGATTGGCGATCGCAAAGGCGAAGGTCTTCTCGTCCTGCGTCCATTGCCGGGCTTCCCCGATGTGCTCGTTGCATAACACATAGTTCACCGCATTCTGAGATCGAATCGGCACATCCATCATGGAGGAAATACCAAGCGGAGATAGGTAGTTCTCAGAAAACTCGCGGGTGACCGGGTCGCGGTGCGCGTCATCCGCCGAGATTAATTCCATTTCCGCAAGCCCCTTGAAATACGCAGGATAGTCGGCGGCGGTCAGTCTCGCCCCGGAATCAAACTCGCCGTTATCAAGTTGAAACAGACACATGCACTCAATGGCCTGACGGTCCTCGGTATAACGCCAGATACTCACTCGCGCCACGTTCAGGGTTTTGGCCGTGGTTTCAATGATTCGCTGGAATGCGACTTTGCGATCAAAGCCGCCTGCGGGATTAGTCTTGGTCAGCATGATCAAGGCATTGCGCTGTGAAAGGTAGCGGATTTCATTCGCGAGGATGGTTTCCTCCGCCCGTTTGCGTTGGGTGATATCCCGCTCCACGGCCACGAAGTGGGTGATGGCCCCCTGCGAACCGAGCACCGGCACAATTTCCAACTCCAGCCAGAACTCCTCGCCACCCTTCTTGTAATTGATCAGCTCCGTGCGCACCGACGCCCCCTGTCGAAGAGCCGCCCGGATGAGGTCGAGCCGGTCAGCCTGCGTTTTCGGTCCTTGTAGAAAACGCGGCGATTTCCCAATCACCTCCTCTCGGCTATAGCCCGTGTGCCGCTCGAAGGCGTCATTGACAAACAGAATGTTAGGACCCGGTTCGTCAAGGGGATGTCCCGTCGTGATGATCACGAGATCATTGATCCGCGACACGGATTTTTCCAAGATCTGAAGCAACTCCTGCTCCTTCCGCCTTTCTGTCACATCATAGAAATACACCGCCAGGCCGTCCTCAGCCGGATAGGCGCGAATCTCGAACCAGCGTCCCAGCAGCGGTGAGAAATCAACCAGATTCACCGCGCAATTCTCCGCCAGCGCCCGGCGCAATCCACACCCGCAGTCGCTATTCTCCAGATCTACAAACTTCTCCCAGATATTCTTCCCGAGTAATTGATCCTGCTCCAGACGCAAGACCTCCTGCGCTCGCGGATTGAGGTAGGTGAAGTACCAGTCTCGATCCAACGTGAAAAACGCGTCCGAGATATTCTCGATGGTTCCTATCAATCGCTCGTAGATCCGGGCGCTCTCCGCTTGCGCGTGCTTGCGGCGGGTGATGTCTTGGCAGGCACCCTGAATACGCATGGCAGGCTCGCTCTGCTTTTGAATCCGCTCACCCACGACCCGCACCCAGATCCGCCGCCCCTGAGCGGTAATGATCTCCATTTCCTCGTCGAAGGATTTTCCATCGCGCAGGCATTGCTCAAAAACTTCCGCAACCTTCGCCCGCCATTCCGGCGCGTAAAAGGCAAGTGCTCCGTCAAAATCCGGGGCACAGCCTAACGGCATGTCATGGATCGCACACACTTGATCCGACCATGCGATCTGGCGTTCCGGAAAATCAACGGTCCAGCCGCCAATCCGTCCGGCCTCGCTGGCGATTCGCAACAAACCCTCACTCGCAGCCAACTTTTCAGCGTTCACTTGGCGCTCCATCGCGATGCTCGCCAGCTTCGACGCCGACTCCACCCACCGCAGCTCTTCCGGCGTCGGCAAGTGGCGCACCCGATGGTAGACACTCATCGTTCCCAGCACTCTGCGGTCCGACGCAAAGATCGGTACCGACCAGCAGGCACCCAGGCCCTGCTTCTGTGTGATTTCACGAAATAAACTCCAATCCGGATGAGTCGTGACATCCTCTACGATTACGTTCTTCCCTAGCGCTGCGGCGGTACCGCATGACCCGATGCCCGGCCCTATCGTCACGGGACCGAGGGTTTGAAACATTCCTCGCAGCGGCTCCGCTCCCACGCCCCAAACGAGGTTCCTGCCGTCCGCACTCACCCGCATGATGGTGCATAGCACCTCGTCGGCAGAGAGCATTTCCACAACCCCGACGAGCCGCTCTAAAATCAGATCCAGGGGCTCATCGTGCAGGATCATCTCCATGATTTCCGTCTGGCTCAGCGCGAACTGGTCAAGCAGCAGTCGTTGTCGGCGGGTGTCAGCCTCCCGAAGCTCTCGTGCCACAATCGCGGCCAGACGAATGAGGTTCTCCTTAAGGACATAGTCGGCAGCCCCCTGCCTCATTACCTCCACAGCGGTGGCGTCCCCACAGGTCCCGGAGACTATGATCAAAGGGATGTCCCTACCGCTCTCGCGCAAAATCGCAAGTGCTTCGGTGGCGCTGAATTCAGGCATCGCGTATTCGCTGAGGATCAGATTGAACTGCCCGGTTTCCAATGCGGAGCGGAATTGCCCCATGGAGCTCACCCGGGTGCATATCAGCTCATAGCCATCATTTGCCAAAACCCCGAAAATCTCGCGAGCGTCGTCATCGGAGTCTTCCGCGAAGAGAAGTCGCAGGGGAGGATCAATCATAGAGTTTCGGAAATACGCTCCGTGTGATCGAATATTCAGGGGGACGGGGCAATGACGAATCTCGAAAAAATCCCATTCCATAGGCATCCCGCAGGAATCCGGCACATTCAATTCCTGCATCTCAAGCCCTCCTCTAATCGTTAAACGACCAGCACCACGCCTCAAAGCCGACCAGCAAAAAGCCAGCCCGCCGGCGGAATCTTCCGATAGAAGACTGACACACCCGACAGACTGGCTTATTTGGTGCGACCGAAGTCCCCTGTTTTCTCCCCCCGGAGAACATGTGTCTTCTTGCAACGCCCGTGCCAAAAAAACAACATGAGATGTAAATC
>JAYWDF010000779.1:0-3736 GCA_043779985.1 Akkermansiaceae bacterium
GAAGCGCACTTCAGCGCCAACCCGCCCCCACCATCCCGGATTTCCCAGCCGGGAAATCCGCCTCCCAGATCGTCTCTGGAAATCCCACGGCGGAGCAAATGGTCCCGGTGAACCTTTTCCTCGCCCACTACGACACGCATCTCCCGGAACTCCAAGCCGCCTATCAGAAACGAATCGAGGAACAGCAACGCCAAGCCGCCGAGGAAAAGGCCCATCCAAAAATTCCTGCGGACATTGTCGTGCAATATCGAGTCCTCGCTCCCGAGGAAATCGCCACTCCGGAAGGATCCCCCACAGCCTCAGAAAAATAAAAATCACACGCGTATGACTCTACTTCGTATATTATTTGTAATTACATCTTGCCTCTCCTTCGTTTTCGGGCAGGGTGTGAATCCGTTGAGCATTACCCGCCTGTCACCCACGCAGTTCCAGTTGTCATGGTATGCCAACACGCTCAGGCCATACCAAATCGAAAACAGCCCGGACCTGGCAAACTGGACTGAACTCACCGGATACATCGAAGGCACCAACACCCAGCAAGGCGTCCTCGTCAACAAAACCGCGGACAAGATGTTCTTCCGCCTGAAAACAGGGGCGATGAGGTCTGGGTTTAATTCAAAATCGCTAGATCCGAGAGATGATGACAACTATTCAGAACTAGAGCCAATCGGATTTCCTATTAACGTATTTCCGACCGTAGCGGACCCCGGACCATGGACTGAGTGTTACGTTAATGACAACGGAAACTTATCGATTGGAACCCCCGTAGTAGAATTTACCCCGCTGCCGCTTCAGACTTCCGCTCAAGAGATTTATGGACTCATCGCTCTGATCGCTCCGTTTTGGGGAGATGTGGACACCAGCCCAGCAGAAGATCCACAGAGGGCAAATGGATGTAAGGTCGTGACATACGGGCAAGGATATGCCGATGGGCGCAAAGCATTTGGTGTGAATTGGGCGAGTGTCGGGTATTACAGTCGTAGAACCGAGAAATTGAACAGTTTTCAACTAGTGCTAATTGATCGATCCAATATTGGGGTCACCGGGGATTTAGATGTTGAGTTCAACTACAACCAGATACTTTGGGAAACCGGAAGTTACTATACCAGTGGAGGCTCCAATGGATACGGTGGTTATCCTGCCCGTGTCGGCATCACCAATGGTGTTAGCAGGACAATTGAGGCGCAATATTCAGGTGAGACTCTCGCGCAATTGGATTTCAATACGAGTACCGGCTCACCGAACCACGCGTCAGGATTAATTTATCGTAAAAGAAACAGCGCGGTTCCCGGCAGGCTGGTGTTTCAGTTCCGTGGAGGAACTTTGTTAGACGCTCTTCAGGTTTACGCAGGCATAGACCAACCCTTATCGTCCGGCATCACGGCAGCGACCCTTATTGGAACTGCGTCTGATCCCGCTGGCGGCTCTGTGACGGTCGAATGGAGTGTATTAAGTACAAACGGGAGCACCGTTCCCGTGGTCATTGCAAATCCTACCCAGCTCAGCACAGGTGTCACCTTTGGAGCCGGGGCGAGAATTGACTTCCAGTTGGTGGCGCGCAGACCTTCAGACCTTACCATTTCAGCGTCAGATGTGACCACGATCAACCCTTAATTTTCTCATGAGAACAATAAAGATAGCCCTGATACTAGTATTTTCAATATTTGAAAGCTTATCGTTAGCGGCAACGACTAACGTCGGCCTATTCAACAGCGTCGGCTCTGAACTTTTAGGCAATACCGGCATTCCTCTTAGTGCAGGAATTCAAAATATCGACGGCGACGGGGCAATATTACAAGTAGGATATTATACGTTGGCAACCACCATAAATCCATTTCTAGGAGAATGGGTGGCCATGACTGGGCCAGGAACCTCATATGTCACGACGGTAGGGGACGGCGGTCGGTTGGCCGGTCGATTTAAAACTACCAGTCTTCTAGAGGCCGGAACTTTCAGTTTTGTTGAACCTGCGGTTGGAACCCCACTCTCCCTTCGCTTTTATAATTCGACCGCTATCACATCATCCACATACTTTAATGCCGTATCGACGACATCTGGATCGTTCAACTGGGTTGCTCCATCGACTCCTCAGTCAGGGATGGGTCTGACACTTCCTGACGCGGCTGCAATATGGCAGGACGGAGCTGGGAGTGCCTTCCGCACAACAATTCCAATTCCCGAGCCAAGCTCATCCACTTTACTCGTCCTGCTTAGCCTCGGTGTCATGGCAGTGCGGCGGCGCTGAGAGAAGTCACAGTTTCAACTCCCCTAGCTACGGCTTCCGATCCTTCTGGAGGAGCAATCACAGTTCAATGGAGTGTACTAAAAACGGACAGTAGCACACCTGTGGTCATCTCTAATTCAACACAACTCAATACCTCTATCTCTTATTCTTTGGGATCGACAACGCACATGGTGCTGGTCGTTCGCAGAGTGTCAGATCCTACAGTGTCAGCCTCTGATGTAATGGTTATTAACCCATAGACTTGAATTATGAAACATATCATCACAATAACTACTGTATTTCTTTTTCTGATACAGCAATCAAAAGCAGCATCCACTCAAGTAAACTGGCAAAATACCGCAGGAACTGAATTGCGGGATTTGAATGGTAACTTACTAACTAGAGGAACAGATAATGCGGATGATGGAGCAATTTTACAATTAGGCTACTATACAATGGCCACTACTCTGAATCCTTTCGCAGGTGCCTGGGTCCCACTCACTGGTGAAGGAAGTGGCAACTCTTTTTATTCGACAGTGGGCGACAAGGCAATGCTAGATGGACGTTTTGCTATTGGTCTTAGTTTCTTTGATACAAATGTAAATATCCCGAATGGGGGCACGCCATTGGCAATCCGCTTCTACAATTCAACATCCATATCGAGTTCGACTTACTTCAATACAGTTTCGAACACCACTGGTGCATGGAACTGGATCACACCCGTCGATCCGAGACCGTCTATGACGATCTCACTATCGAATCCGGGCATCGTTTGGGAGGAAGGTTCAGCCAGCGCCTTTCGCACTACGATTCCAATCCCAGAGCCAAGCTCATCCGCACTGCTCGCTCTCCTTGGGCTCGTGACGTTAGCAGTTAGGCGGCGGTGAAAGAAGTTCGGCCCCCCGCTTCGACCGCTCGCGGGTGATCACTCATCTCTAGAACTGCCGCGGCGCTTTCGTGCCAAGAATCTTCCGGACATCGACCATCAGACGGTTGGCGATTTCCTCGGATACGCCTTTGTCCTTCCTCGGCCCATGCACGCCAATGTTGAGCGAGGGAACCTTGCCCAGCGGCGAATCCGCCTCGCCAATGTTGACGAAAAGCCGTCTGCCGAGTTCACCCGCCGCCTCGTCATCGGAGGCCATCTCCCATTTTTTCGCCAGTTTCAGTTCCTTGCTGATCCGGGTCAATGTCTCTGCCGTGCCTAACTTTGCTTTCAGCTCCTTGGCGAATTCGTCCCGTTTTTCGTCGGACAATTCGGGGTTGAGTGGCAGGGCGACCCAAACCGGATGCGGGCGGCCCTGCTTGTAGTTCCAGTAGGCAACCCCGCCGCCGCCGATCAGCAGGAACATCGCCACCACACCCGTCACGATCCATCGTTGCATCTTTGAAGGTTATAGGTCATCCACCCGCGCATCCAAGCCAGAATTTCATGGAATATCCCGCCACCGCCGCCACCGCCGAGACTCTTCCTAACGGACTCACCCTGATCCTCGATCCCGATCCCACCGC
>JAYWDF010000780.1:0-3718 GCA_043779985.1 Akkermansiaceae bacterium
GTGCTTACGTGAGCAGCTTGGTGAACCGCATCCGACGGAGCCAAGAGGATCTGAAAATCCTGAAAAAGTATGAGAAAATATGGAAAACAAAGGACTGACGCCGTTCAGGGCGAAATCCTGCCGCTGGCCCGCTGGGCCAAGTCAGCCGGGGTGGACCTGCGCTACATCGAATACATGGACGTCGGCGAGACCAACGGTTGGAAACTCGATGAGGTCGTTTCGGGCAATGAAATTTTGTCCATCCTCGGTCGTGAGTTCGAACTCGGCCCGCAGGAACCGGCGTATCGCGGGGAAGTGGCCGCGCGCTGGAGCCATGCCGACGGGGCAGGGGAGATCGGGCTAATCCGCTCAGTGACCCAACCGTTTTGCCGGGATTGCCAGCGCTTGCGGGTTTCGGCCGACGGGAAAATCTTCACCTGTCTCTCCGCGGCGGAAGGCCACGACCTGCGGGGGATCCTGAGAAGCGGCATCGACCGGCAGGTTCTCGCACAAACCGTTCGCGCGATCTGGCAGACGCGAAACGACCGATATTCTGAGGAACGGGGACGCTCCGACCGGCCCAAGGCGGAGATGAGCTATCTGGGTGGCTAAGTGAAGGAGCCGAGAGAAATCCCTTGTTTACGGGATAGCCGCAAGAACTCGGGAATGGTTTCGTATTCGCCAGATCCAGTGGATCCCTAATCACCCCAATCCGATGACCCTGAAATACCTTCCCGCTCCTTTTCTGTTAATGTTTGCCTGCACCACCGCCATGGCTGGCGATTCGTGGTCGGATCTCTTCAACGGCAAAAGCCTCGACGGCTGGGTCCAACGGGGTGGCAAAGCGACGTATGGCATCGAGGACGGCTGCATCGTCGGCACCTCCACCCTCAATACGTCTAATACTTTCCTCTGCACCGGCCGCGACTACGGGGATTTCATCCTTGAATATGAATTCAAGGTCGATCCCCAGCTCAACTCCGGCGTGCAAATCCGCAGCCACAGCCTTTCCTCGCCGAGTGAAATCATGTGGCAGGGCAAAAAGATCACAATTCCTGCGGAACGGGTGCATGGCTATCAGATCGAGATTGATCCGAATCCGAAGCAGGACCGCTGGTGGAGCGCCGGCATCTATGACGAGGGACGGCGCGGATGGTTGTTCCCCGGTGCTTTGGGCGGCGAGGGTAAGGCCTTCGGCGACAAGGGACGCGAAATTTTCAAGCAAGGCGAGTGGAACAAAGTCCGTGTCGAGGCCATCGGCGATTCGATCAAAACCACGCTCAACGGCACTCCCTGCGCCGCCATCAAGGATTCTCTAACTCCCTCCGGGTTCATTGCCTTGCAGGTCCACTCCATCGGCGCCGAAAAGAACAAGGAGGGCACTCAGGTCCGCTGGCGGAACCTGCGGATTCAGGAAACCGCCGCACCGGAGACGAACACGATTTCCGCCGCGGAAAAGGCCGACGGTTGGCGGCTGTTATGGGACGGTAAAACCAGCGAGGGCTGGCGCAGCGCCCACGGCTCGGATTTCCCCGCCACCGGCTGGAAGATGGAGAACGGAATCCTCAGCATTTATGAAACCGGCGGTGCCGAATCGGCCGCCGCCGGTGATATCATCACCCGTGACAAATTTTCGGACTTCGAACTGAGCGTTGATTTCAAAATCACCCCGGGAGCTAACAGCGGCATCAAGATCTTCGTCGATCCGGAAATCAATAAGGGCGAGGGGTCCGCGATCGGCCCGGAATTCCAAATCCTCGATGACGAGCGCCACCCGGATGCCAAACTCGGCCGCGATGGCAACCGCACCATCGGCTCACTCTACGACATGATCCCCGCGCCGGCGACGAAGACGGTGAATGCAATCGGCGAGTGGAACAACGCCCGCATCCTGTCCGATGGGAAACACGTGACGTTCTATCTGAATGGCACCAAGACCGTGGAATTCGAGCGCGGCTCCAAGGCATGGCGGGATCTCGTGGCGATCAGCAAATACCGCAAGTGGCCGGCATTCGGTGAGCTCGCCAACGGCCACATTCTCCTTCAAGACCATGGCAACCAAGTTTCCTATCGAAACATCAAGGTCCGCGATTTCTCGAAAAAATAACCCTTCACCACCAGTTTTATCATGAATCACCGTCGCCATTTCCTCAAGACCACCCTCGGCGGGACCGCCGGACTCATCGCCCTTCCTCAGATTTTCTCGGGCTCCCTATTCGCTGCGGATTCCCCGAACAAGCGCATCCAGATCGCACAGATCGGCTGCGGCCGGATGGGCCTTGCAGACATGGGGAGCCTCCTCTCGGAGAAGCTGGCCCGCGTCGTCGCCGTTTGCGATCTGGATTCCAAGCGCGCCGCGCATGCAAAGTCGATCGTCGAAGAATTCTACAAGAAGAGTGGAGAAAAATTTGTCGAGGTGAAGGTCTATTCCAACCACCTCGAACTGCTGGCAAATCCTGAGATCGACGGCGTGGTCAACAGCACCCCCGATCATTGGCACGGCCTCGTCGGCGTCGCCGCGGCAATAGCGGGCAAACACATCTACAGCCAGAAGCCGCTCACCTACAATATCGCCGAATCCATCGCCCTGCGCACTGCCGTCAGGTCGAAGAAAGTCATCTTGCAAACCGGCTCACAGCAACGCTCCGAGTCGCCCTTCACGGCGTTCCGGAAAGCGATTGATGCCGTGCGGAACGGCCGCGTCGGCAAGCTCAAGACGGTCCACATCGGAGTGGGCTTGGACAAATCCAGCGGCAAACGCCCCGCCGCCATGCCGGTCCCAGCGACCTTCAACTACGATCGGTGGCTCGGCTCCGCCCCCGCACAGGAATACATGGAAGGCCGCGGCCATCCTCAAAATAGCTTCGACGGTCGTCCCGGTTGGATCACCACCGAGGATTTCGGCCTCGGCATGATCACCAACTGGGGCGCGCATCATATCGACATCGCGCACCTCGCCATGGGCCAGGAGCTCGGCGGACCCTCGGCCATCGACGCCAAGGCCGAGTTCATGAAAGACGATGTCTGGACCGTCCATAGCACCTACCACATCGAGATGCTCTATCCGAATGACGTCACCGTCATCCTCGATAACAAGTTGGAGACCGGGCTGAAATTTGAAGGCGAGGAAGGCTGGATCTTCTGCACCCGGGACGACGCCAAGGTCACAGCGAGCGACGCGAACCTACCGGCCGGTGGAAAAAGCCCGTTGCGCGCCAGCGACTCCAAACTCCTCTCACCCCTGGGAGCCGATGCCAAACGTCTGCCGCCAAGTGCCAACCACTACCGCAACTGGCTCGAGTCCATCGTGGCAAACAAAGATCCGATCGCTCCGGTGGATCAGGCCGCCCGCAGCTTGCAAGCCTGTGCCGCCGCCTGGATCAGCATGAAACTCGGCCGCAAACTCACCTGGGATGTCGCCACGGAGGCATTCACCGGAGACGACGAGGCCAACGCCCTGCGTGACCGCAAACCGCGCAAGGCGGAATATGACATCCACGCCCTGCTCAAATCTGGTGCCTAACCGCTAATCCTAAAAAAGAAAATGACAAAGGTGTTACCGGCAAATTTTACCACTGATTACGCTGATTTTGACTGATTTGACTGAAAGAATTGGAGGGGATTTTACTCACCTTTTAGGTGAACAGATCTTTCTCTCCAACCTCTTTAAAATCAGTTCAATCAGTGAAATCAGTGGTTCCCATCTTCCTTACTAGGCTAATTCCCGGACGCCCCGCGG
>JAYWDF010000781.1:0-10432 GCA_043779985.1 Akkermansiaceae bacterium
GCCGTCCTTCTCGATGGTCTGGCGGTATTCCCGGATCGTCGTCGCGCCGATCACCCGGATCGCGCCACGGGCCAGCGCGGGCTTGAGGATGTTCGCCGCGTCCATGCTGCCGCTGGCCGATCCGGCCCCCAGCAGCAAGTGGATTTCATCGATGAAAAGAATCGGCTTCGGCTCACAGGACGCCTCGCGCACCACCGCTTCCAGCCGTTCCTCGAATTCGCCCCGGTATTTCGTCCCCGCCACCAGCGAGGTCAGGGAAATCTCGATCACCGCCGGCCGACCCAAGGCATTCGGCAATTTGCCCTCCGCCAGCAATTGCGCGAAACCCTCGACAATCCCGGTCTTTCCCACGCCCGGCTCGCCCACCAGAATCAGATTGTTCTTCCGGCTTTGCAGCAGGATCTGGGTGATTTTCAGCATCTCCTCCCGGCGACCGATCAAGGGCGGCAAGGCTTCCTTCGCCGCTCGCGATAAAGTGTCCCGGCTGTCTCAGTCGGGAACGGCGGCTCAGAATCCGACTGAGACAGTCGGAACACTTTCAACACCTCGTCCGGATGATGACCGAGCTTCGTCACTGCCGACGAAACCACCGGATCCCACTGCTCGACCAAGGCCACCACCAAATGCGCGGGCCGCAAACGTCCGCCATCCACTGATGCCAAAGAAAAACCCTGTTTGAAAACCTCCAGCGATTTCCTCACCGCCTTGAAGGAGAAATAAGGACGCACGGCGGCGAGTTCTTCCAAGGTGGAGAACAGGTGTGCTTTCATGTTGGAGAGAGATTTTTTCATCAGGCCGGTGAAGCACCGGTGGCCCCCTCGATCATCGCGATCTCGGCGGGCGTGAGATGGAACAGGCGATAGACGAGCTGGTTGATCTGGTGCTCGCGGGCGGCAAGGGTTTCTTTGTCCCCGGCGGCGGTGGCAGCGGCGCATTGCTCAGCGAGGGTGGCGAGACGGGATTTTTCTTCGGCAGTAGCGGTCGGGATGGGAAACTGCTCAACAAAAATTTTGCTGGGTTCCCAAAAACCATTCATTAAAGGAGATAAATAAAATGGGAAAATGAACGTGATGAGGTTCGAATTCAGAATCGCCGCCAAATCTGGTCCACAGCCTGTGAGTGTGAATGCTTTTTGATTCGTAAAAATTGGATTAGTTTCGAAATGGAATTCATTTCGAGAACACTGGTTAGGATAAAATATCTTGGGCTTCTCAAATTCGCTCCAATACGCGCACGAGCGGAGTTCCCAGAAATTAACTCCTTGATCATCGCGTTCCTTGAGCCGCTGCCAGTGGGTGATGCCTTTGGCATCTTTGATATGCTTTAGCGACTCGAAGAAAGCACCGACTGCTGGATAGGTTTCGCAAAATTTCTCCCATGGATTCTTCGAGCCTTTCCACGGGTGGGCAACGTTGGCGGAGGATTCAATTTTAATGAGATAGAGATCCGCATGAGTCGCTTGCCAGCGTTTCACGTCGCGGCCGCGCAAGAAGGGTTTAATGATTTCGTCAGATCTATGATCGGCAGCGATGAGTTCGGCGCGTTTCTTTCCGTCGATAACGAAGGCTTCGTTGAAACCAGTCTTGATGCCATAGTAAAAGCGACCTTGAACGTATTCCCCGAGAGGCGTTCCCGTTTGGCGGAGCTTGGCGAGAAGAGCCTCGGTGGCGGGTGAGACAAGACGCCATCCGTCAGTTGTAAGGGAGGATTGGGCAACGGGGAAAGCTTTGGCGATCTCCACTGGCAGGGCGGCGGCGGGTTTCTGCTGATCCCAGGGCAGGGCGGCGACCTGATGGTCCGCCGGGGCTTTTTCCTTCTGGCCGATCAGGATGGAGGCGTAGGCGATGACACCGTTGAAGATGGGCGCGTCGCGGAAGTCGATTAGCGTGTGAAGAGTGAGGGATTCTGCGAGATGGACACGCAGCTGTTCACCATAGCCAGCGCGATAGAACTTGTTCGAGGTAATGAAGGTCAGCACGCCGTTCGGTTTGAGGAGCTGGATCGCGCGCTCATAGAAATAGACGAAGAGATCGGAGGTGCCGGTGTAGGTCTCATAACCTTCCGCTTCCAGCAAAGGCTTCTGCTCCTTGATCAGTTCGTGGCGGACGTAGGGAGGATTGGCGATGACAATGTCGAAGCCGCCGTTTTCAAAAACATCCTGGAAAAGCAAATGCCAGAGGAAGAAGGGGCGTTCCGCCTGGTGCTGGAGGGCGTTCAGCTTGGTGAGGGAATCGGTGAGCGATGCGATGCGGGCGGCCAGTTTCTCATGGCGCTTGATCGCCGCAGAAGGTGGATTCCACTTTGGAGCGCGGCGGCGTTTTTCCTTCCAATCGACTTCGGTCTGCTTGTGCTCAAGGTGTAGTTCTCCGATGGTGACTTCGAAGTAGTGGCGGATGTGATCGATGACTTTCCTGTCGATCACGCCGCGCAGCTCCGCTTTCCGCTCCGGCGTGAGTGGAGTGAAATAGACGCGCATCGCTTCCTCGAGTTCGCGCTGTTTGGCGGTGCGTGTTTCGTGGAATTCTTGTTGGGCATCGGTAAAAATTTCCAATTCGGATTGGCTCAGAGCATTGATTCCGAGTGGCAATTTGACGACCTTCTTAGCGTCACCACTGTGGAGCGTAGAGAGATCCACACCACGGAAGGACTCAAGCAGGGAATTCCCCTGCATGATTTTGTAGTCGAGGTTCGGCAGGGGGCTGGGTTCTTCCTCATCCACCACCAGCGCCAACCAAAATCGCAGGCGAGCGATGTCCACCGCACCGGAATCCAGATCAACGCCGTAAATGGAATTCTGGATGACTGATTTCTTGAGCTTGGCGCGTTCGGCGGGATCGTTCAGCTCATGGTTGAGCAAGGTGCGGAGATGGACGATCTCATTAAGCATGCCGATGGGAAAGGCTCCTGAACCGATGGCTGGATCGCAGATTTTCACTTTCTCCAACCAGTCTGCGATCTTCTTGGCGTTCACCGCGCACCAGTTTTTCTTCTCTCGAAGGTCTCCGGGATCGTGCAGCTCGCACAGGCGGGTGAGGTTATCGTTCTTTCCAAGATGGCGCTCCAGATAGCGCAGCAGTGACTGGCGGCACATGTAGGAGACGATGACCTTGGGCGTGTAGTAGGCACCCTTGTCCTTGTTGTCTTCCAGCAGGTTTTCAAAGATGTGACCGAGCATCTCCGGATCAATGCCGACCTCGTGGTCCTCGGGATCGTTCTCGTCGATGGTGAAGTTGTATTCGGCAAAGAAGGCAAACAGATCTGCGAAAAGCCGCGGGGGGAGATCGAGCTTGCGCAGGGGCTCCGGCTCGGGGTCGAACAGGCCGCCATTCAGATATGGCATGCGGGAGGTGAAGGATTTCCCTCCGGGCAGGGACAGCGTGAAGAGATCATCTTTCCGCTTCGTATTGAGCGCCTCGAAGAAAAGTGGCGCGAGATAGAGGGAGTGGAAGGAATCCGCCTGGCCGTAACTTTCCGCGAGAAGGTAGTAGGTATTCAGGAAATCCCTGTCACCGGAGGACCAATCCACCTCCCTTGCTGTGACGTGCATCCAGCCTTTTTTCTGAAGGAAGTGAAGAAAGATCAGGCGACCGAGCAGTTTCTTGGCAAAATCGCGAATCGGCTTGTCCTCTTTGACCTGAGCTTCTTCCGAGTCGCGGAGTGGGATGCAGAAACGGGCGCGGGTGTCGGAGATCCGTTCGGGACGCGTCAACTCGGCGAGGAACCTGTCATAATGTTCGTTGTATTTCGCGAAGAACTCCTTGGAAAGCGCTTCGACGGAGAATGCTTTTTCGACATCGAGCAAAGTGAGGTTGTTGCCCCTCTTCAATACCTCGGCGAGCCGCTCGGCAGCCGTGCGGCAAGGCTCCCCCTGCCCCAGTAGAAAAGTGAAGCGGCGGGGCGCGGTTTCCACCGTATTGATCTCGAAGGTGTCCTCGTCGATGATCGTTTGGCGGGCGGCGTAGGTGAGCCTCCAGTCGTTGGATTTTTCCTGGTGGAAAACAGCAAGGACGGCGGAAGCTCCGGCTTCATCGATGAAATTCGAAACGAAATTCCGCAATCCCACGCGGTTGCGTGCGAGCTTCACCTGACTGGTGGTCTCGACTTCCAGCAAGGCGATGGTGTTTCCATCAGGCAGATTGATGGTTCCGAGCTGGCGGGTGCCCCTGACGAATTCTTGGGAGGTGGAGAGTGGCTGTGGGGTGGCGAAGAGTTTCAGCGAACCATCGGGGAAAATCTCGTGGAGGATCTGCTGCCATCTGGCGAGTTGGTAGGGCTGATGGAGGCGCTTTTGGAGAGGTGGGGTGTCGGACATGGGTCAGGCGGATTGGCAAAGTTTTACGACGGTATCGAGTAAAGCACCGGAGAGCGCTTGGACCCGGAGATCGATGGGAGCGAGCAGTCCATCGTCCATGAGGATGATGTTTCCCCGATGCGTATCAGAAATCACGACGTTCCTTTCCGGGTCGAAGAAGGCCGTTTCACCCTCCACGGCAAAACGAAGCCAGCCATTTCCGGTGAAAAACGCTCCGATTTGCTCCACGGTGGCGGGCACGCCGGTGATGGCGGGCTGGCGGATCAGCAGGCGCATTTGCCCCTCCGTTTCCAAAGCGCCAAGAAATTCCACCCGATCCCCAAAGAGTTCGTTGTGTAGATGCCACCGCTCCAGATACGCGATGGGTGATGCCTTGGCATCCTCATCGTGCCGGTGGATCACCAGCATGCCGAAGAAGTCCGGCCAAGTGGCCTTGAGGTAGGTGCGGGACTCGAGGTCGAACCAGACTTGATGCTCATTTCCCTCTTCGTCGGGAGGCCGACTCAGAACCGGCGGCGGGCAGGCGAGATAGAGGCCTTTTTCCCGTGCATAGCTTCGGAAGATTCCGAGTTCCTCGAGGAAATAGGTAGAACCTCCCTGAAAACACGCAACTGCCTCACAGCGGCGTCGTAGCTCGTCAGCGGATGTTTCAAGCGGGATATCCGGAGTTGGCTCGCTAAGTTCATGGGCTGACATTCGGACGAAAAGGGCGCGGGTTCAAGGACGTTTTCGTGCGGAGGCATCGATGTCCGGATGGGAGAAAGACTCGGAAAGGATGATGACAGGTTCAAGATCTGTGGCGGAGAGGCCGGCGTTCAGATCTTCTGCGGACTCGCCGTCGTAGCTGGAGAAATCGTAGCGGCCGATGATTTCCAAGATTTTGTCGAGCAGGGCGGCAGGCTTGAGCGGGGCTTTTTTCTGCGCCTTTTCCAGCTTCACCAAATCGCGTTGGAGTTTGCCGAAGGCCGCTTTGCGCACGGCGATTTGGGCATGTTTGAGGTGAGTCTTCTCCTCGGGGGAAGCAAGTGTCGGGTGGGCGATGAAGATGTTGAGGAACTGGAGAGCCTTGCGCTCGTTTGGGCCGATCTGATTGTCCACGATCTGATCGCGAACCGCTTCAGATTTGAGCGTTTCATGGTAATGACCGACCGCGGCATTCACTTGATCGTGATGGCATTCAGGCAAGGGAACGCTCTTTTCCTTGGCGTTCGCATGGAAAATTCGTGCGGCTTCAACGAATGAAAGTTCTTCGACGGTTTTGTCCGAGTGGACGTAATAGAAACCATCCCGGCGGCGGTTTCGGACGAAGCTGATCGTGGTCTCATCGCGGAGTTTGTCTTTCCGACCGACTCGGGCGCGAAGCGGAAGGTTGCGGATTTCCCGGAAGCGTTCCGGGTTCTGTTGTCGGAATTTTCGGAGCTCCATCAGCAGGGCAAGCGACTCATCCTTTTCCTCCTCCATTTCCTTGTCGAAGAGGCCGAAATTATCCACTTCCTCATCGGTCGAGTAGATCTGGCTGTCCTCGCCCAGGGCGGAGTGGAATGCCTGGAGTTTAACGAGTGCCTTCTTCTTTAGGTCGATGTCCGCATCAACCTTGGCGGTGGGGAAAAAATTGTAGATGTGAATCTCGGCGGCGGTGGTGCCGATCCGGTTGATTCGGCCAATCCGCTGCATGAGGCGGGTGGAGTTCCAAGGCGTGTCATAATTCAGGATGACATTGGCGCGATGCAGATTCACGCCCTCGGCGAGCACCTCTGTGGAGATGATGATTTCGTAGTCATCCAACTGTTCGGTGAGCGGAACATTGGCATCAAAGTTGGCCCTTACCTTCGGCATCCGGTCCTTGCGCGTGCTCGAATCAATGGTGAGGATTTTTTCGAATCCACGGAGATGGAGCTGCTTCACCAGGTAATCGGTGGTTTCCTTGGACTCGGAGAAAACCACGAGCTTCGGTTTCCCGTGAGTGGCGGCGGAGTGATTGACCTCCGGGGACAACAGTTCGGTTTTGAGACGATGAACGAATTCGTCGAGTTTCGGATCCTCCTTCACCGCTCCCCACCGCGCTGCGAGATCGTTGAGGATTTCGAGGTCTTTTTTCAAACCTGGGAGGAAGTTGGGCTCGAAGTCCTCGGGAGTGCAAATCTGGAGCGTCGCATCGTCTCCCTGGGTCGCGAGAATCAGTTCCACCAGCTCATCCTCGCGATCCTCGATGATGTATTCGGAGACGTTCAGACTCGGGGCAATGTAAATCTTACCGCGATCAAACATGGTGACCATCGCCTGAGTATTGTCCCGAAAGCGGCCCAAGGAACGGGTGAACGCATGGAAAGAGCTGTCGAGCCGCTTCAGCAGCAGCGTCCGCATGATGCGGGCGAGCTGTGATGAAATCTGCTCGGCTTGCTGATACTTGATCCGCTTCTCTGGGACCAAGGCTCCGATGGCGCGATAGCGGTTGTAGGTAAGGCCTTTGTCCAGATCGGCAAGGGTTTCGTCGTAGAGCTGGTCCATCTCCGGACTCAGAGGATAGAGGATCTTGTGTGGAGGCTTCACCTTCGGGAAGCTGATCCCCTGAGCATCGAGATCCTTACTATAGTCCTCGTGGTCCCGCAGGTCGGTGCGTGTGCGGCGAATGGTGACCTCCGTGACAATCTTGATGCGGATCAGTTCATAGATCCGCTGGATTTCGGCGCGGGCATCTTCGGGAGAAAGATCCTTGAGTGCTTTCTGGAACTCTTTCTGGCGATTGGCAAAGAAGCGTTGGAGGTTAGGAACCTCAAGGGTGGAATCTTTGCCGTCTTGGAACAACAGAAGCTGGTTCTTGATGTCGTTGGGCCGGTTGTTCAGTGGCGTGGCGGAGACGAGGATGACGCGTTTGCGATAAAAGCTGCCGTCCGGAAAGCGACGGGTGGTCCGGGTTTTGCAAATCCGCTGAAGTTCGTCGTAGGAGGCGGCGGTGTCGTTGCGGAACTTGTGAGCCTCATCCACGATCACAAGATCGTATTTCTTGGCGTTGGTGATTTTGTGGAGACTGCCGTTGCTGACGACTTTGACACCCTTCAACTCGAATTTCTCGATGGTGGTGAGCCAGCCATCCTTCAGCGCCGGTGGGACAATGACCAAGGTTTCGGAGAGGTGGCCCGGGAAGCCATTGTGATAGAAAAACTTCTTGGCGATGAGAATGGCGATGATCGTTTTCCCAAGGCCGACGACATCCGCCAGGAAAAAGCCGCCGTGTTTCTGGAGAAGAAGGAAGCCCTGTGTGACTGCATCCATCTGATAGGCGAGACGCATAAAGCCATCGGGCAAGTCGGTCTCGCTGTTCGGATCATATTCGATGGCAGGGCCGAAGTATTCGATGAGCAGCTTGTAATAGAGCTCGAATGGTGTGAGATCGTCACGGAGGAAGCTGTTATTCGTGACTTCGGTAATCTCCTTAGGAAGGACATGGACGGATTCGCCCCAAAGTTTTTCAAACTCATCGGCGGCAAATTTTACGTCGTCGTAGTCGTGGCTCAGGGCGTTGAATTCGTATGTCTGATCGTCCTTTTGGGCTCCAAGACCTGAGGCGGTGAGGTTTGATGACCCGGTAATGACGTGACCGGGTTTGTGTTCGTTGAAGCCCTCGGGCAGGAAAATGTAGATTTTCGCGTGGAGTCGTTTCGTGGGGTGGGCCTTGATTTCGACCTTTTTCGTAACCACATCCTCGACGAATTGCAGGATGCCGGTTTCCACCTCCCGGGAATAGTGGGCGTTCTGGATGTCGGCAGCGAGCGCGCTGCGGAATTCCTTGAGCGCCTTGCCGGCGTCCGCGAGGAAAAGCTGCCCCTTTTTGTGATATTCCTCGACGATGTTATCGACGTTGATGCCGACCAGAATGCGGACCACCGGGACATTGACGAGTTTCGGGCGAATGGCGAAATAGCCCGACGCACGGAGATAGCCGACCAAGGCGTCGAAACGGGCGAGGTCAGGGTTGTGTTCGAAGATACCCTCGAATTTCTTGAGCAGCGTGTTGCTGTTATCGTTGGTAAAAAAGCGGGTGGACATCTGGCTGGGATCAAGCTTCGTGGCGAATCGGAATGTTTGGGCGGATCTTGAGAGTGTAGCGATTGGGGTGGGATAAATACAGGGGAAGGGTGTGGACGGGGTTTTCGTTGAGGAGGAACATGGGGTAAAAGCATGCGGGGTAAATGCTGAAAATCTGAGATGCTGAAATGTGGAGGAAGAGGTTGGAGTGATCAGTGAGCAGAAAAGAGGCTGGTAGGTCATGGCTGGTGTTCTTTCCTCTTCCGTTTCGGGTTGGATAGTGGGACAGGGGCTGCGCTGGCGTCGTTTGGAGCGCAAAGTTGGTAGAACTCGTGGAGTTTGGCACGGAGCAGGGCTTTGTCGGGGAGCAGGGTTTCATACTCGGCGATCATGGCGGGAGAGAGGGAACGGCTGAGTGCATACTCGACGACTTCTTGATCTTTGGTGGCGCAGAGCAACAGGCCGATGGCAGGGCCTTCGTGAGCCTTGCGATGATCACGGTCGAGCGCTTCGAGGTAGAAGTTGAGTTTGCCGAGATCTTCCGGGCGGAACTCGCGGACCTTGAGTTCGATGGCGACGAGGCAGTTCAGGCCACGATGGAAAAAGAGCAGGTCGAGAGCGAAATCCTGCGCCCCGACTTGGATGGGATGCTCGGAACCGATGAAGCAGAAATCGCGGCCCAGCTCGGTGATGAAGCGGCCCAGATTCCGCAACAGTGCGCCGTGGAGATCGGCCTCGGAGTGTTCGGCGGGCAGACCGAGGAATTCGAGTGAGTAGATGTCTTTGAAGAACTCCGCAGCCTGCGGATGCAATTCTCTCAACACGGTTGAGAGTTTTGGCGGATGGAGAAGAGAGCGTTCGAAAAGCGCGGCATCCATTTGACGGGCGACTTCGCGGACCTGCCAGTGGTTTTGACTGGCCATTCTGAGGTAGAATTCCCGCTCTTCGGGCCGCTTGGAGCGGCTGAGGATATGAAGATTCGAGGACCACGGCAGTTCTCTCAACAGCGGTGAGAGAATTGGCTCGTCGCGGTAAGTTTCAAAAAACTGGCGCATTCTCCAAATATTTTGCGGGGAGAATCCTCTGATGCCGGGCTGCATTTTCTGAACAAATACGGAGAGAGCCTGAACGGTGCCCTTCCCCCAACCTTCACTCTGAATTTTACGTGAGATGTATTCCCCGACATTCCAGTAAAGATCGATCAGAATGGTGTTCACGGCTCTGACCGCCTGTAAACGCGACTGCTCAATGAGTCCCACAATCTCTTCGAATGCGGCCTGTTCGGAAACGGCGGACCCTCCCGCTTTGAGTCCGGTGGTGGCGGCGGACTGAGTCAGGGCCGTCTTCTTTTCAGCAGGCGGCGTGTGAGTGGAGCGTTTGCGGCGGGCTGGCATTGGAAATTGAAGTGTCGAATGTCTGAATGTTTGAATGTCTGAATGTCGAAAAAGAGGAGGAAGAGGGCGGTAGTTCGGAGGGCGGTGTCTCGGTTAGAGGAAGAATGTGGGCGAGGCTCCCACACTTCTTGAATAGAGGCAAAAGCTGAAAAGCTGAGATTGAAGAGTCGAAGGTCTGAGAAGAGGGGCTGATTGGCGGAGGGTGGACACTCTTGTCCGCCGGGCCAATGGGGGGAGAAAGGGGGGAGCACGGCGCATGGTTCTTTCGCGTTTCATTGGCGGCACGACAGGAGTGTCGTGGCTCCTTATGACCGTCAATTTGGCTACAGGTTGTAGCCAAATTTCAACTGGACCGTTATTCATGATCATGGCCTTTGGTTATTCGCCAGCCATGCGCAGCTCCAACTGCTCGTCGCTGTTCATGCAGAGCACGCGGATGGTGGTCCGACCGATCTCGGTTTGGCCGACGATATGAAGTCCTTCCCAGCGGAAATGGTCGTCCCAGCGCTGTTGGCGAGGATGAAAGAGTGGCGTCACCTCATCTGTCAGAGGATCGATGCCGGTGAGATTGGGGCCTTTGTGCAGATTGCAGTCGATGCAGGCGAGACAGAGATTCGATTCATCGTCGCTGCCACCGTGCTTGAGCGGGCGGATGTGCTCGATGTGCAGGGCGGCGAGGGGCGAGTCTTCCTGATGAGTC
>JAYWDF010000782.1:0-3709 GCA_043779985.1 Akkermansiaceae bacterium
AAGCGGTCACGAAGAAATCAATGTTCTCGCGATCACCGCCTATCACGGCGACCGGCTCAGTCCGGCCGATCAGGAAGCGATGGTGAATGAGTATTTTAATAAACTGGAACGACCCGTGATCGACGCTGTCGCGATTTCCGTGATGTATGGATCGGGCGGATCGAGTGCGGACCGCTTGTATTTTCCGCCGGGAATAAATCTCGAAAAGAAGGATCTGATCCTGAAGGCGATTTACAAACCTTTGGACATCGAAGATCAGTCCAGGATCGGATCGATCAGGCATCCCATTTCACTGCCTGAGGTGATTGCCCGAGAGGGGCTGTAATCGCATTCAAGGCGAGCTTTGGCGCTGTCGGTAATCCCGCGGCGAGAGTCCGGTGACTTTCCGGAACTGGCGGGTGAAATAATTGCTGTCGTTGAAGCCGACATCGAAGGCGATCTCGGTGACCCGGCGGTCGCTGTGGCGCAGCAGGCTGCACGCGCGGTTGATCCGCTGGCCGATCACCCAAGCGAGCGGGGAAGTGCCGGTGGCCGATTGGAATACCCGCAAAAAACTGCGCTGGGACATGTGGGCGATGCTGGCCAATTCCTCCAGATTCACCTCGCGGTGAATGTTGCGCTCGAGGTGGGAAAGCGCCTCGCCGATTCGCAGCAAGGTGCCGCCGCCCGGAGACGGGCTCCATAGGCGAAAGATTGAAACGCGCGTGGCACCCAGCCACAGACAGCAGGTCCGGCAGCCTCGTTTTCAATTGGTTTGGTCAAATCATCCATCGGTCGCACTGCGGAAGATCCTTTCTCCCATCGCAAGATGAAGCTTTTCAAGATGTTGGCGGCGGTTTCAGATGGGTCGGTGAGCGGTTGATCATGCCGACCTCTGACTTTCCTGCAAATCATGCCCACAGTCTTTGATAACATCGAAACGCCGTTTCTGGATGGCGAAGATAGCAATGGCCTGAAGCACGCCCTCAAACTCGCCTTTCGAGGCGATTTTTGTGTCGGTTACTTCAATCTGCGAGGCTGGCGCTGTATCGATGAAGTGGTCAACGGATGGCAGATGCCTGCAACGGCGGACGCTCCACCACCGGCCCGGCTGCTTGTCGGCATGCAACGGTTGCCGCACGACCAGCTCCGGAGCTGGCTGACGGATGATCCGGAAAAAGCCCCCGACAACAAACAACTCGCAAAACTCCGCAAGGATGCCGCCGCAGAATTTCGCAAGCAGCTCACCATCGGGAATCCAACCGATGCCGACGAGGCGGGACTCAAGCGCTTGGTGAAGCAACTCAAATCAGGACAACTCAGCGTCAAGCTGTTCCTGAAGCACACCCTGCACGCGAAACTTTATCTTGCCCATCGCACGGATTCCATCAATCCAATCATCGCCTACCTCGGTAGCAGTAACCTCACCCTGTCCGGACTCAAGGGCCAAGGGGAACTGAATATCGACGTGCTCGACAAGGATGCGGCGAAGAAGCTGCAACGCTGGTTCGAGGATCGCTGGGAGGATTCGCGCTGCCTCGACATCACCGAGGAACTCATCGCTATCATTGAAGAAAGCTGGGCCAGCGAACGACTCCTCCCGCCCTACCACGTCTATCTGAAGATGGCGTGGCATCTCTCGCAAGATGCCCGCGAGGGCATCAAGGAGTTCAAAGTTCCCCATGATATCAGGCATTTTCTTCTACCGTTTCAGGAAAAGGCCGTGCAACTCGCTTGCCGTCATCTCAACAAACGCGGCGGGGTTCTAGTCGGTGATGTCGTCGGTCTCGGAAAAACCCGGATTGCCTCGGCCATCGCGCGGGTCATGGCGGACGACCAGATGTTGGAAACCCTGATCTTATGTCCCAAGAATCTTACCCCGATGTGGGAGGACTACGCCCACAAGTTCGGACTCCGTGCTCCGAAAGTCATGTCGCAGAGCGTTGCCCAAAGGGATCTGCCGAATCTTGTGCGCTACAGACTCGTCATCATCGATGAGTCCCACAACTTCCGGAACCGTGAGGGGAAGATCTATCAAGCTATTCGTGAGTATTTGGAACGCAACGACTGCAAAGTCGTGCTTCTCTCCGCCACTCCGTACAACAAGACCTATCTCGATCTCGGGGCCCAACTTCGGCTTTTCCTTCCGGAGCAAAACGACATCGGCATCCGCCCCGAGGCCATGCTCCGTGAAATGGGTGAGTCCATCTTCGCCCTGAAAAACCCCAATACTCCGCTCAACTCCCTTGCGGCTTTCGAGAAAAGCGAGGAGCCGGATGACTGGCGTGAAATCATGCGCCTCTTCCTCGTGCGCCGCACCCGTTCGTTCATCATCAAGAACTATGCGATTGTCGATGAGCGCGATGGACGCCCCTTCCTTACCTTGCCCACCGGCGAGCGGATGTATTTCCCTACGCGCAAGCCGGTCTCCGTCAAGTTCCGTTCCGATCCGGACGATACGTCCGACCCCTGCGCAAGGCTCTTCCGTGACGAGGTCGTCCAAATCATCGATCGCCTGAACCTCCCGCGCTACGGCCGCAGCCTTTACAAAAGGGACGGGCTACCCGTCGATCTATCCGCCGCCGATCAGAGAATCCTCGACGACCTCTCCCGCGCCGGCCCACGCATGAAGGGCTTCTGCCGCACCAACCTCTTCAAGCGCCTGGAAAGCTCGGCCCACGCGCTGCTGCTTTCGATCCACCGTCACATCCTCCGGAACTATCTGGAAATTTACGTGCTCGAGAACAAACTGCTCCTCCCCATCGGCCAGCAGGACGCGAACCTGTTGGACACCCGCCTGCGCGACTCCGGCGATGGCGAGCTCGACCTGGACGACGGCCAGGAACAACTCCCGCCACTCGGCCAATGGGATGAAAGCCACTACCGTTCGGAAGCAGCCTCCCTCTATGCCTTGCTCGCCGGTCCCCAATCCAAGCGCTACAAATGGCTGCGCACCGATGTTTTCAAGAAAACCCTCGTTCAGGATCTCAAGAAGGATGCCGAGGCACTCCGCGGCATCCTCGCCGACTCCGGCGATATCCCTCCTTCCAAGGATTTCAAACTCCAGTCCCTCATCCGGCTGGTCCATCAGGAATTCCCCAAGGAAAAATTCATTCTCTTCACCCAGTTCGCCGATACCGCCCGGTATCTATCCGACGCACTCCACGCGGCGGGTGTCGATAGTGTGGACTGTGCCACGGGCGATTCAGAAAATCCCGCCAAACAAGCGTGGCGGTTTTCTCCGGAATCCAACGAGAAGCTCAAGGATTTCCCGCCCGGCAAACAAACCCGCGTCCTCATCGCCACCGACATCCTCTCGGAAGGGCAAAACCTGCAAGACTCCGCCCGCGTCATCAACTACGACCTTCCCTGGGCGATCATCCGCCTGATCCAGCGTGCCGGTCGCGTGGACCGCATCGGCCAGCGCGCTGAAGAGATTCACTGTTACTCGTTCTTACCAGCCGACGGCGTGGAGCGCTTGATTCAACTGCGTGCCCGCATCCGGCAGCGCTTGTTGGAGAACGCCGAAGTCGTGGGGGCCGACGAAGCTTTCTTCGAGGACGAAGAAGCCAACGCGATCCGCAATCTCTACACCGAGCAGTCGGGCGTATTGGATGATACCGACGATGAAGTCGACCTCGCGTCCTACGCGTGGCAGGTGTGGAAGCAAGCCACACAAAACGATCCGGAGCTGGCCCACGCCGTGGAGTCATTGCCGCCGGTAGTGTAT
>JAYWDF010000783.1:0-3705 GCA_043779985.1 Akkermansiaceae bacterium
GACATGTTGCGCCAGCTCGGCATCACCCGGCTGCGTCCCGGCCGCAATGCGAGCAACGCTCCGGGCACGGTAAATCCGGCGAACTACGATGAGTCCCGCGCCAATCCCTACCCGGAATGGCCGGAGCTGCTGGTGGCGAAGAATGGCGAGAAAATCGCCACTGCCGGGCAATGGTGGCAGCAGCGGAGGCCGGAAATTGTCGAGGATTTCGAGCGCGAAGTGGTGGGCCGAGTGCCCGCCGGCGTGCCGAAAATCACTTGGGAAGTGAAACGGCAGCTCGCAACGACCGTCGGCGGCCTGCCGGTGCTGGCCCGCCAGGTGATCGGCCACGCGGACCACTCGGCCTGGCCGGAAATCCCGGTGGATATCACGATGTCGGTCGTCTTGCCGGTCTTGCCGGTCTTGCCGGTCTTGCCGGCCGATGCCAAGCAGGCGGTGCCGGTGCTGGTGATGTTCGGCTCGGGGGCGATGCCGGACGAGCCGATGCCTCATTTCCCCGGCAGCGCGGAACCGGCCGCGCCGCCCTCGCCGGACCAACTGATCGCCGCCGGGTGGGGCTATGTTTCCCTGAGCACCGCCAGCATCCAGGCGGACAATGGCGCAGGGCTGACGGCCGGAATCATCGGCCTGACGAACCAAGGCGGACGCCGGACGCCGGAACAGTGGGGTGCATTGCGAGCTTGGGGCTGGGGTGCCGCCCGGGCACTCGACTACCTGGAAACGCTGCCAACCGTGGATTCCAAGAAGGTCGGCATTGAGGGGGTTTCCCGCTTCGGCAAGGCGGCGCTGGTCGCGATGGCGCTGGAGCCGCGGTTCGCCGTAGGGCTGATCGGCTCGTCGGGAGAAGGCGGGGTGAAGCCGCACCGCCGCGACTTCGGGGAGGCGGTGGAAAACCTGACGAGCTCCGGGCAATACCACTGGATGGCCGGAAATTTCCTCAAATATGGCGCTGAGGAATCCACCTTCGGGGCCATGACGGGCGAAGACCTACCGGTGGACGCGCATCAGTTGATCGCGCTGTGTGCCCCACGGCCGACGTTTATCAGCTACGGGATCCCGGAAAAAGGTGACTCCCGCTGGCTGGACCAGCAGGGAGGATTCATGGCCACCGTCGCGGCGGGTCCGGCATTCCGCTTGCTCGGCGCGCGCGATCTCGGCCTGGGCGGCGGCTACCGCACCGCCACTCTGCCGCTCGTGAATACTGGCTTGCTCGGCGGTGAGCTGGCTTGGCGACAGCACGATGGCGGCCACGAAGATCGCACGAACATGAGCTCCTTTCTCGGCTGGGCCAGCGGCCTCTTGAAATACCAAGCCCCACCCCGCGCCGCCGATCTGCCGGTGATGCGCGGCGACCGGACCTCTCATCTCGCCCACCAGCAGCTCCTCGGAAAAGCCAAAGCCGGCGGCATTTCCGCCTATTTCCTAGGAGACTCGATCACCCGCCGCTGGGGTGCCACTGACTACCCGGACTTCCTCGCCCAATGGAATCAATGCTTCCACGGCTGGAATGCCGCCAACTTCGGCTGGGGCGGCGACACCACCCAGAACATTCTCTGGCGTCTGCGCAATGGCGAGCTCGATGGCGTGAACCCCAAGGTGATCGTCCTCCTCGCCGGCACCAACAACCTCGGCAAGGAACCCGCCGACGATGCGAAGGTGGCCGACGTCACCCGCGGCGTCGCTGCCATCGTCCAGCTTTGCCGTGAAAAAGCCCCTGCTGCCACGATCATCCTCATGGGAGTTTTCCCGCGAAATGACGGCCCGGTGATGCCCGCCATCACCCGCCTCAACGCCAATCTCGCGAAGCTGGCCGACGCCAAAACCATCCGCTACCTCAATCTGAACGACCGCCTCGCCGACGCCCAAGGCCAACTGCTCGACGGCATGACCGTGGACGGGCTGCACCTGAGCCTGCAAGGTTACCAGGTTTGGGCGGATGCCTTGAAGCCGCTTTTCACCGAGCTGCTGGGCCCACCGGCCGCCACCGATACCGCCCCGCCGCCGACCGGCGACCCCGGGCGACTTTAGCCCGATGCCTGTAAGTATCCCAGGGCGGTTGTCTGGTTAGTTGATTTGCGGCGGCGGAGTTTTGAGGAGGCTACACCCGGAGCATTACTGCTCCCAGCGTAGGGTTCGTGGCCAGAGCTACTGGCTAAGTTTTCTCTGTAAGACTCTTTCATTCTCGATTTCAAGCCGGTTTATCCCGGCGCTTTCACTGGTACCATCGAGACCCCATCTAGGCGTCACGATCCAAGGCATTTATCTGTCAGGGAAACCGTGGAATTTTCGGGAGAGGTGTTAGTTATCGGATTTCGGTCTTCGCTTCCGAAATGCCAACCAAACGATTGCCCTTGAGCAGTTGAGGTGGTGTTCCGGAGGAGGTCCTGGAAAAGATGGAAGGCGTGAACCCACAAACCCTGCTGAATCGCTGACAGAATCTTGTCCGGTTCCTTTAAGAACGCCTGTTTTTGATTCAGCATCCAACGCAGCAATCCAGGATTCACCCGTCCGCGGCGGCGGATGATGCGGCTCGCGATTCCCAGCAGGCTTTCGGCTTTCGGAATCCCCGAGTAGCAGGAAATGTAGTAGTGATAGATCCAAGCTCCGGTTTCGAATTCGGGACCGACATCGACCGGCGAATTGAATTCCCGTGCCATCAGCTTGAGGCGGGAGGGTGACTCCCAAAGCGCACGGTTCAACGCCGGTTGATCCAGATGCCGCCCCATTCGCGTCACCTGCTCGTTCCATAGTTCATGCCACCTTGAATACAGGGCATGGCATTGGGCATTGTCCCGGCAGAACGTTACGCCCGCGTTGACGTAAGGAAGAAATGGGTAGTCCCAGCCCAGCGGCTCGTAGAGCAACTGGCCGATATAGTCGGGGAAGGCGCCGACGTGGTCGCAATGATCCCGGTTCTGGCTGGCAGCCATGCACTCGCAATCCAACTGGGTCAGTAACTGCGGATCGACGATGACGGCGTCGACATCAAGGTAGAGGAAATCGCCGACCAGGTGGGAACGAAGCGTGGTTTTCAGGTAGCGGCTCTTCATCTCCGGTGTGCGATGAGGCGTCTTGACCACGACCACTTGGTCCACCCAGTCGCGGACCCGGATTCTGGCGGATTTGGCGAGCTTGAAAGTCTTGCGATCCATCACACACACCATTTTGCATGCGGGGACTGTAGTGCGTGTCAGCGCCGCACTGGCGGCGAGAGTGTAGAAATAGTCCAATTGCTCCGTGCACAGGACGTAGGCGATTTGCAGTTTGGTCATCTTGACGAATTGCACAGTTTGAGGGGTTGGCTCTGTTGGGTAAAGCTCGATCCCTCATGCGATAGTGGTTCTATTCAATCTGCCTGCGGCACCTCATGGCGGGGTCGCTGGGATCGAAAGGGCGTGAACTTAGCGTTAGCCCTAGAGGAAACTGAAAACCAAAATTCAAACCACGAATAACATCAGGAATTGAAATCGGCTCGGATGATTTGAAGTTCGAGTCAAAACTCTCATTTTAGTGCCTTTCGTGTTTTCCGTGGTTGCATCCCCGAAATCCGTGGTGGAATGGCCCCGATGAGTTGTGACTAATGAACGGGGTCTGTGAACGGGGTGAACGGGGTCAGTAGTATCAGAGTGAAACAAGGTGTTTTTTTGATTTTTTCTCAAGGCTGGATTCGGGCGCGAGGGTGCTTGCCAGGTCGAATGGTTTGAT
>JAYWDF010000784.1:0-3698 GCA_043779985.1 Akkermansiaceae bacterium
GCCACGGCCTCACCGCCATGTTCCACCGCCCGCAATTGCGGCAATCGCTTTTCCTCGCGTTGCAAACGAGCATCGCCGGGGCCTTCGTTATCGTTTCCACGGTGGATCTCGTGAAAAACGAACTCCGCCTGAGTGACACCGCCTACGCATGGATCATGGGCGCATTCGGCATCGGCTCGGTCTGCGGTGCGTTAGTGTATTCGAAAATCGCCACCCCTGGCCGCAACTTAAGCGTGAAATGCGCGGGGCCTGTCATGTTAGCCGCACTCGTGGGCGTATCCATTACTCCACGCTACGGCATCGTCATGGCAGCTTGGGGGATGATTGGCGCGGGATACAGCATCCTCGGCGTGCGGGGCAGCGAACTGCTCGCGGAAAACAGCAGCGGCGAGGAACGCCCTCACATTTTCGCGGCCCATTTCGCTCTCAGCCATGCGGGGTGGGGGCTGACCTATCCGATGGCTGGATTCCTGACCACCGCTCTGGGTTTTGCAAAGACGGGCGGAGTCTTCGCCGTGATCCTTCTTTGCGTCTGCATCCCCTCGTGTATCGCAACCGGCAGAAATCGGGAGGCTGCACAATGATTCTCAAATGCTGTCATAATCAGGGTGCCAACTGAGCCCCGGACCAACTGTGTGGTCAAAACCCGCGCTTTCTCCGGGGCGTTTCCCGTTCTATTCTCGCCGCAGATGGACCACCACGACCACGAGCCGCAGCCTGTGAAAAAATCCGGCTGCTCCAGTTGCGAGCACTGCCACGAGGAAAGCCCTCTGCCGCAAGGCATACTCGTCGCCGCATCCGGAGCCCTAACCGGAATCGGGCTGCTTTTTCATGGGCTCCACTTCGGTCCCGAATGGCTGGCCACCGCCGCATTCGCCGCCGCCACTCTGGCAGGCGGCCTGCTCGTTTTTCCCGCCGCGTGGGGTGCGTTGAAAAAGTTCCGTCTCGACATCAATGTCCTGATGGCTGTGGCCGTCACCGGCGCGTGGCTGATTGGCGAGGGCGCGGAAGCTGCCAGTGTCGTTTTTCTTTTCTCTCTATCTGAACTGCTGGAGTCATGGGCGTCCGGCCGCGCGCGCAAGGCGGTGGATGCACTGCTCAAACTCTCGCCGCCCACCGCCATCGTTAGAAATACCGATGGCACGGAGCAGGAGACCCCCGTTGCCGAAGTCGCGGTGGATCGGGAAATTTTCGTAAAAAGCGGCAGCCGCATCCCGCTCGACGGGCAGGTCGTCTCGGGAAACTCCAGCGTGAACCAGGCTCCCATCACCGGCGAGTCCCTGCCCGTGGACAAGACAACCGGCGACACCGTTTACGCGGGCACCGTCAACGGAGAAGGCTCGCTCACCGTCCGCGTCACCAAGGCCGCTTCGGAATCCACGCTCGCCCGCATCATCCAGCTCGTTGGCGAGGCGGAGGAAAACAAGCCACCCACCCAGCGCTTCGTGGACCGCTTCGCCGCGATCTACACGCCCATCGTTTTTCTTGTCGCCATTTTTGTGGCACTCATCCCGCCGCTGTTTTTCCATCAACCGTGGCCCTTCTGGATCTATCGATCGCTGGTGCTGCTCGTTATCTCCTGCCCGTGCGCGCTGGTCATCGCCACGCCGGTGAGCATCGTTTCCGGCCTCACCGCGCTCGCCCGCCGCGGGGTGCTGGTGAAGGGCGGCGTGCATCTGGAATCGGTTGGAAAGCTCCGCGCCCTCGCAGTGGACAAGACCGGCACCATCACCCTCGGCAAGCCAAGGGTCGTCGCCATCATTTCGCGCTCCGCGCTATCCGAGGACGAGATTCTCGCCCGCGCCGCCGCCATCAATGCCCACTCCGTGCATCCGCTCGCCGTCGCCATCATCGAGGCCGCCCGTGCGCGGAACCTGAGCATCCCACCGGTCACCGCTTTCACGTCCGTCACCGGGCGCGGCGCGCTCGCCAGCCTCGATGGTCACCCGCATTTCATCGGCAACCATCAACTCGCCCACGACACCGGCCTCTGCGGTCCGGAGATCGAGGCGGTCCTCACGACGATCGAGGAGCAAGGCCAGTCGCTCGCCGTGATCGGTCACGCGCCCCATGACGGCTGTGCCGGGGAAATCCTCGGTATCATCGCCATCGCGGATACCCTGCGCCCAGAGGTCGCCGAAGCACTGCGTCTCATTCATGCCGCCGGGATTGAGAAGGTCATCATGCTCAGCGGCGACAACCCGCGCACGGCCGATGCGATCGCAAAACTGGCGGGCATCGATGAAGCTATCGGCGATCTCATGCCCGAGCAAAAGGTGGAGCACGTGCGCAGGTTAGTCGCGCGATACACTCATGTCGGCATGATCGGCGATGGTGTGAATGACGCCCCCGCACTCGCCGTCGCCACGGTCGGTTTCGCGATGGGAGCCATCGGCAGCGACACCGCCATCGAGACCGCGGACATCGCGCTGATGAAGGATGATCTGACAAAAGTCGCGGACGCCATTCTTACCGGCCGCCGGGTGCTGCGCATCATCCGTTTCAACGTCGCCTTCGCGCTCACGGTGAAGGCCGTTTTCATCGTCCTCGCCTTTGCGGGACTCGCCGGGCTGTGGCTGGCGATCCTCGCGGACACCGGGGCCACCTTGCTGGTGATCCTGAACTCGCTTCGACTGCTGGGGGATTCGCAAAATTCCATTAGCGCTACGGCTCAAGGGTTGCTAGAACAGCGGTGTCATCCGACGCCACCATGAATCCTGCAGCCCATCGCCTCCCACTCGCGTTGAAAGTCGCTTTCAGCGGATTCCTCGCGGTGATGATCCCGGTCTATTGGCTCAACTACGGGCCAACGAATTTCCTCTACTTCTGTGACATGGCGCTGCTGGTCACACTTGTCGGCATCTGGCGGGAGAGCGCCCTGCTCGTATCCATGCCCGCCGTCGGCATCCTCATTCCGCAAGCGCTGTGGTGCCTGGACTTCCTGGTGGAGTTGTGTGGCGGAAAACTCACGGGGATGACCGGCTATATGTTCGACGAGAGCCGCTCGCAGTTGCTGCGGGGTTTGTCGCTTTTCCATGGCTGGCTGCCCATTCTCCTTTTCTATCTGGTCTACAAGCTCGGCTACGACCGACGGGCGCTGTTTGCATGGTCGTCATTGTCGCTGGTGCTTTGCCTCATCGCCTATTTCCTGCTCCCGCCAGCGGGCGCGATGCTCGCCGACCCGAAGCTGCCGCGCAATGTAAACTATGTCTTCAACCTGCTCAGCGACGCGCAGCCACAGTCGCTGATGCCACCACTCGCCTACCTCGGTGCATGGATCGCCGCGTTGACCGGCATCGCCTACGTGCCTGCCCATTTCCTACTCAAGCAAATCTGCAAGCAGCCTGACTAACATCATGACCGATTCCCACCAATCCTGGCCGCGCGGCTTTTGGAACTTGATGTTCACCCAGTTCCAGGGGGCCTTCTCCGACAACGCCTTGCGCTGGCTGGTGATCTTTCCGGTGCTGGCCTCGGTCGCCCTGAGCGATGCCGAGAAAGACGGCTTCGCCTCCCATGCTTCCCTGCTCTTCGCCGTGCCCTTCCTGCTGTGCTCCACCATCGGCGGCTGGATGGCGGACCGCTTCAGCAAGCGCTCGGTGATGATCGGCGTGAAGGTGGCCGAGATCGGCATCATGCTCTTTGCCGCGCTGGCGCTGAAGCTGGAAATGCAGGCCCTGCAACTCGCAGCGATCTGC
>JAYWDF010000785.1:0-3683 GCA_043779985.1 Akkermansiaceae bacterium
GGAAGTCACCAAGGGTGCCCCGGCGTAGAACCGGATGTTAGGATCGCCCGTCACCAGCGCATTCTCAGCGAAACGCCGGTCTTGCAACGCGTCTGGAACCATTAACAAATCGGTGCCTTCCAAGGCATGGGCACAAAATGCCGCATCGCGGGAAGTCTCGTCAACCCCGAGACCGAGCTTGGACTTGAACCACTGGCGCCCTTCGTCGACCAACGTGATCGCGGCGATGGGAGTCCCACAAATCTGAGAAGCCAGGGCCGTCAGCTCGTCGAACTGAGTCTCCGCGGGAGTGTCCAGGATCTCATACGCGCGCAGGACCTGCAAACGTTGCGTTTCATGGCTCGGAAGCGGGGCGATCATCGTGGGAACGGTGGGACTGTGGTGCCGCCAAGGCCACTCGGGAAGTCAGAACTCCTTTCCCGCGGCACAATCCCGAAAAAGTGAAGCGAACGGGCCACCCCACACACTCATCGACTGCCCGCCACGGTCATCTCCAAGGAAAAAACGGCATCCGAGGCGGTGATAAAAAGGGTTTTCCGGGCGGGGCCACCGAAGGTGATGTTTGCCGTCCACGGTTTCGCAATGGGGATCTCACCGAGCTTCTTACCGTCCCTGTCGAAAACGGTGACGCCCTTCCCCGTGAGGTAAAGGTTCCCCGCGGTGTCGCGTGTCATGCCGTCGGAACCCATTTCGCAGAAGAGCACCCGGTGGATCAAAGTGCCGTCCCGGGCGATTTCGTATTGGTAGGTTTTCTTTGCCCCAATGTCGGCGACGAAGAGCAATTTCCCATCCGGTGAGCCGATGATCCCATTGGGCTGAACGAGGGTATCCTCGGCGATGAAGGGGACCTTCGCACCCTTCGGAAGGTAGAACACACGCTGCTTCTCCTGGTCCGGCTTTTCACGTCCCTGCCAGTAATCCCGCTTGTAAAAGGGATCGGTGAAGTAGATGCCGCCGCCGGGATCGATCCACAGATCGTTGGGACCGTTGAAAAGCTTGTGATCGTAGTTGTCCAGGATGACCGTGTGGACTTTCGTCTCGGGGTCGATCTGCCACAGCTGGCTTTTTTCATCGGCACAGGCGACGAGTTTTCCGTCACGGGTGAAGTAGAGTCCGTTAGAGCGACCGGCCGGCCGCATGAATTCACTGACCTCCCCCGAATCCGCCGACCACTTGAGGATACGGTCGTTAGGCTGATCGGTGAAATAAACGTCGCCCTTGGGATCGGCCGCGGGACCCTCGGTGAATTTGTAGCCATCGGCGACGAGCTTGAGTTCGGCACCGGGGGCGATGGGAATCTGAGCGTGCAGCGACGCGCCCGCGAGAATGGATAGAAGAAGGAGTCGGCTCACGGGTGCGGAATGGCGATGGCTCCGGATTCCATGCTCGTAAGGATGGAGCCATAGACGCCGAGGCCCTTGGATTTGAGTTCGGAACGGTATTGATCCAGTTGTTTTTCGTTGAGCACGGGGCGGAGTTGGCTGACCTTCTCCTCAATGCGCTTGTCGATGATTTCGCGCATTTTCACGGCCATTTGTTTTTGGTCGCCTGTGTCCGCACCCCCCTTTGAGAGATCCATCATGGAATCCGTCATCGCTTGCTGCAGCCCGAGATCGTAGGGGTCCATTTCGATGCCCATGCCTTCGGTGAACATTTTGGTCACGTCCGGCTTTTCGGCTTCGGCGAGCACGCTGGCTTCGGCATTTTGCGTGAGGATCTTGTAGACTTCATCCCGCTGGCCTTCCTCGAACTCGAGAATCCCTTGCAATTTCGACAGACTCTTGAGGGCGGCGGCATCCACTTTCCCGCGGTGTTCGCCCTCCTTGAAATCGACGAGCGCCGCTTGTTGATCCGCGGTGAGGGTGGAGGCGAGCTGATCTTCGAGTCCTTTACTGGAAAACAGATCGGACAATCCGGTCATGGACTTGGGATCGGTGAAATCCAGGTTCTCGAACTTCTTCATCTGGGCGTCCAGCCACGTGGTGAGGCCGGCTTTCTGATCCGGAGTGAGGTTAAGCTTGGCCGTCAGCCGTTCGATCTGGCGTTCGATTTTGTCGCGCTGGCGCTTGACCATCGACTGTGCCATGTCCACCTGCATTTTTTTCGCTTGGTCCATCTGGGCTTCGGTGGGCACGCCCGACGGCTTTTTGACAACGGGGTCCCTTTGGGCACGTTTGCCTGGACCGGGTGCCTCTGCGGATGGCGGAGCAACGGTCGCCGTTTCATACTTGGGAGCGGAAGGACCGACTGCGACGGGTGCAGCCTGAAGCGGATGATCCGGCTTGACCAGCCAACCGACGGTGAAGCCGAGACCAAGCATGAGGATACCGACGATGGATAGATTTTTCACTGGGCGGATCCAAGCAGAGTCACGTGAGAACACGAGGGAAATACGCGAGCTCGTCGCAGGGCGGACAATGCAAGCGCATCGCAAGTCCCCGAGGCGGGCTTACTTTTCAGTGAGCACGATGTCCTTGAACTGGACTTGCATGGGAGCACCGGCGTGAAGCTGAAGCGCGAGGACTCCCTTCTTGGCACCCTCGGCGGTCTCGTCGGTGACATCCACGGTAGCTTTGCCATTGATAAATTGCTGGATGTGATTTCCGATGACGATGACGTGATATTCATTCCAGTCGTCCTTGAGGATCGCTGCTTGGATTTCATCACTTTTACCGAGTTCGCCGACCACTTCGATGGCAGGCTTCGAAGGCTGGGCTCCTGGGGTGATCCTCACCTTCTGGCCGCGTTGAGCGAGGATACCGCGACCCTTTTCCTCATAGAGGATGCCGCTGTAGGTGTTGCCGTATTCGAAGTCCGCTTGATAGCCGGCAACGACCCAGTTCTTCGCATCGACGATTTTGCTGCGGTATTGGACGCCGCTGTTAACGAATTTTTTGCCATCGCCAGGGGTCATCTTGTATTTGAACACGAGGTCGAAGTTAGAGACCTCGCCATTTTTCCAGATCAGGAACGTATTGGTGGCCGCCGGCTTCTCCAAGGTGGTGCGCCCGGTGATCACGCCGTCTTGGACCGACCAAAGATCGGGGTTACCGTCCCAGCCACTGAGGTCTTTGCCATTGAAGAGCGGCTTGGGATCCGCGTGCACGACTGAAGTGAAGATGCTGAAAAGGACGATGAATTTCATGGTGAGGGGCTTTATACGTGAGGGCAGTGGGAATTATTTCCATGATTTTCAAACGAGACGGGAGCCAAGAAAGCCCCGGATTGCGACACGAAATCGCAAAAAACCCCGGCTCGCTGGATGCGGGCCGGGGCTTCTGTGGATTGCTAGACGGGATTACGCGGTCGCCGCGTCCTCGTCGTCGTCGAAGGTTTCCTTCGGCACGACGATCGGCTCCGGTTCCTCGACGGTGAATTCGAACTCCGCCTCGCGGTGGTGATAGAATCCGGTTCCGGCGGGGATGAGATGACCCATGATGACGTTTTCCTTGAAACCGCTGAGGTAATCGACGCGTCCGAGGGTCGCGGCTTCGGTGAGGACACGGGTGGTGTCTTGGAACGATGCGGCGGAGATGAACGAGTCGGTTTCCAGCGAGGCCTTGGTGATGCCGAGGAGGACAGGCTCGCCTTCGGCAGGCTTGCCGCCGTTGGCGACGATCTCGGCATTGATGCGCTTGAAGTTCGAGCGATCGACTTGGTCACCCCAGAGGTATTGGTCGGCA
>JAYWDF010000786.1:0-10326 GCA_043779985.1 Akkermansiaceae bacterium
TCGTCCCTATTAGAGAATCTCCGCCGGCTTTCCTCGCCGCATCCGCCAATGACCGCCAGGACATTTCCGAAGGCCTATTGAAAGTCTATCTCGACTTCAAAACCGCAGCTGTCCCCGTAGAACTTCACCTCTACTCCAGCGGCGGCCACGGCTTCGGCTATCGCCCCGGAAATACCTCGCCAGTCGCGGCTTGGGTTGATCGGTTCTATGAATGGTTGCGGGATCGCAAGTTCATTGATGCGACGAAATAAGGCGGTTCCGACAGGCGTGGTGGGATATACGGACGAGGCACGTTCGTGCTCTCGGCGGGAGTATAGGCGCTCGGTCCTTGGCTGGTGATGGCCTGCATGCCCGCAAGGCCATCCGTGGTATCTCCTTAATTTGAGAGCAGCAGGCTTTTTCAAAGCCTGCCAGATTAAAATTTAGCTCTATTAGTTCCATCAATAGATACGTTTTATCTTGATCACTCCGGTGATTTCATGCACAAGGCTAATTAACTCGCCTAAAAAGCACATTTTTTGGCGATGCTAGCAGAACACTATCGTTATTACCTCATGAAACCAAAATATCGGAAGATCCTCAGCAATACCCTCCCGGCTTTAATTATCATTCCGGCGATGACACACTTGGCCCATGCCACGCCGATCGCCACTGCCTCGAACGGCAGCTTGATCGTCACCAGTGCGGACAACGGTGCGAAGCACCTTGAAGTTAATGGCGGCATCTCGCCGATTGTCGAAGTCAATTCCGGCACCCTCCTCACTGCCGATGGTGGAAATGGGATCAATGTCAATGCGGCAGGCTATTTTCAATCCCTACCGCTGACCTTTCTCTCGGCCCCCACGACATTGATCACGGGGATCCACAATGCGGGATCCATCGTCGCGACGACAAACGGGCTGAATGCAAACACCAACAAGATTACATTCCATAACTCGAACGTGATCACGGGGTCCGCGGGTTCGGGCATCATTGCGTTGGGCAATGGCTCGGTGATTGCCAATTCAGGTTCGATTAACGGCACTAGCGGCGGAATTGATTCATCAATCGCCAATAGCGTGATCGTACTGAATACAGGCACCATCAACGGCGATACCGACAACAACGGGTCTGGCAGTGGTATCGTTCTCCAAGACGGTGCGGTGATCGTCAACGATGGAACCGGTATTATCCAAGGGGGTCTGGACGGAATTAATCTGCGCGACAACGGCAGCATTACGAACGCACTCGGCGCGTCTATTAAAGGAGATTTCAGCACTCCCGGCTCAGGTAACGGCATTACCTTTCGCAACGACACCGCTGCGTTAAACACCGCAGTGGACATTGCCAACAAAGGCAGCATCATCGGTTTCAACGGAGCCGTTGTCGGAAACAATGTGACCCTTCACAACCTGACATCCTTCGACATCTTCAGCGTTCCCATCGCTGGCGGTGCCATCACCGGTGCCGCCACTGGCATCTCGGGTGGGAATAACGTGAATGTCCTCAACGAGAATCTCAGCACGATCAAAGGCACGACCGGCGATGGTGTGAAACTGCTGGATATCGGCAGAATCGACAACAATTTCGGAGGATCGATCACCTCGGTCAACGAAGACGCGGTGGGGCTGAATTTCGGCATTGTCATCAACGACGGCACGCTGACCGGCGGCGCGGGCGCGGGCGACAACGGCATTGAAGTCGTCGGCACTGGCGCGACCACTATCATCAACACCGGCAGCATTTCCGGCTTCCAAGGAATCACCATCGGTGGTGTCGCTATCAACTTTGTCACCAACTACGGCACGCTCACCGGCAACGGTGGCGTGGCCATCACCACGGGCGGCGGAATTGACACGGTCACCAACAGCGGCACGATCACCGGCGTCGGGGCCATCAATACCGGCGCTGGAGCGGATATCGTGAACCTGAATCTCGGTTCGATCATCAATGGCTCGATCGACGGCGGACTCGGCAGTGACACGCTCACCTTCACCGATGGCAAAACCGCGCCGTTCGGCACCAGCAACGTCGTCCACAGTAATGTCACCATCGAGACGATCAACAAAAACGGCAGCGGCACCGCCTTCATCGGTACCACCGGTGATCCGCTATTCACGGTTCTGGCTGATACCATCAACCTGAATTCCGGCGGGCTTTACATCAACGGCAACGTCGATGGCATCCTTGCCGCTCAAACGACGATCCTCCACAACGGCGCGGGCCTCGGCGGCACCGGAATTTGGGATGCCAACATCACGCTCGGTGCGTCCGGTGCAGGCATCAGCGCCGGACAGACACCCATCAATATCGATAATGCAGTCGATCCGCTCAATGCGCTGGGCTTACTGACGATTACCGGTGATGTCACCCACACTGCGGGTTCGTTCATCCGCTTCGATGTTGCGCCGCAGACCTCCATCAACAATGGAGTCAACAGCGACTTGATCGTCCAGACGGGTCTTGCCAACAGTTACGATGTCAACGGCGCGGCCTTCCGCATCTCGCCGACTAACATCAACAAGGCAATTACCAACGGCACCTACACCATCGTGGCTAGCGATGTCGCCATCGCGAACTTCAACCCGCTCGCAACGGTTGGCCTGCAGTTCAACAACAACGTGGTCGATACCGGTCCATTCTACGCTACCCAGAGCGGAACGAACAACCTGAATACCGTGTTGGTGAACAATTTCACCGACTTGATCCTTGCGGATGGCGGCACCAATCTGGCATTCAGCATTGTCCATAATTTCTCGGATCTTCCGGGCCTGACATCCAATGAAGCGTCGCTCGGCGAGGCAATCGATCAGTCCGTCAGTTCGTCGAATTCGGATGTGCAGGACTTCATCGCGGCGCTCGACTATTCGGATCTCGCTACGGTCCAGGAAACACTCGCTAGTCTGAGTCCGGAGCGCTACTTGAGCCAAGGAGTGGCGGTGGCGAATAGCAATTACCGCTTGCATCGCCTGACGCAAGAGCACCTTGCGGCAGTTCGTGGTGGTGGCGCGACCATCAGCACCCCGGGATCGACGGACTCCAAGGGGGTGACCTCTGCTCCAAGCATGAGTTCCACCTCGAGCACTTATAACGTTTGGGGCACCTATTCGCACGATTGGCAAGACTACAGTGCGGACAACTCCAGAGGTGACTATGATGGGGATACGGACGCATTCACCGCCGGTATCGATTGGCGGATGAGTCCGAATCTTGTGTTAGGCCTCGTGCTCGACGGCTCTACGAGTAGTTTCGACGGCACCGGCAACAGCTCAGATATCGACAGCTTCCGCGGCGCGATCTACGGCACCTGGGGCGAATCGATGGGCCTCTACTCCGACTTCCTCGTCGGCTACGGCACCCACAATATGGACATGTCACGCAGCTACGGCGGAGTTCTATCCGGATTCGGCAGCAAGGGCAGCTCCGATGCGACGAGCCTCCAGGCACTTTGGACGGTGGGCTATACCATGGGCGACGATTGTATCAAGCACGGCCCGTTCGCCGGACTGGAATATCAAAACGTGAATGTGGATAGTTTTGACGAAAAGGGTCCGTTGCCACTCTCGGTGGGCGGTTACGACGTGGATTCATTCCGCGGCTTGATTGGCTATCGCATGAACGCGCGTGCAGGAAAGTTCAGTCCATACGCGTCGATCGCCTATGCGCACGAGTTTGACGATAACGGCGTGCGGGTGAAGGCCTCCTTCGCCGGGAATCCATTCTCTGTCAGAGGCGATGAGCAAGGCTCGGCTATCCTGCTGACCGCCGGCACGGGATACTCCCTGACGGAAAGTTTGACGATGGATGTCGGCTATCGTGGCGAGCTCGCTGTGGATAATAACGGCATCGACAGTCATGGTGGCTCGATCGGGCTGAACTATTCGTTCTGATCGTTCGGCTTTTTTGCATCGGTTAAATGGTTGGCCGTCGCCCCTCGCGGGGCGGCGGCTTTTTTTAGGACGGGTGACGGTGTTTCTACGATTCGCAGTGGACCATCGGAAGGACTCCGGCGATGCTCGAAGCATGACGAATGGTTTGAAATGGATGCGGATCGCGACGGCGGTGATGAGCGGCTTGCTGGTGGCAGGGCTTTTTCCGCCGTTTCATTTTGCAGCATTGGTGTGGGTGGCGTTGCTGCCATTGCTGTGGGCATTATGGTCGGTGAAGGCCAGGCGCGCGGGTTGGAAGGGATTCGGAATCGGCTATCTGGCAGGGGCGGTGAGTTGCTTGATCCAGTTTAACTGGCTCACGACGGTCTCATCGCTGGGGGCGGTGCTTTTACCGCTCTATCTGGCGTGTTATTGGGGCCTGTTCGGCGCGTTCGCGGCGACGATTGGGAGGCCTGCTAGAAATGCGGGAGTGGGTGGAAGCTTGCGTGTGGCGTTCTGCCATGGGGCGGTGTGGGCCGGGCTGGAGTGGCTGCGAGGGTGGTTGCTGACGGGGTTCAGCTGGAATGGGTTGGGGGTGGCGTTTCACGAAATGCCCGTGATGGCACAAGGTGCGGATTTATTAGGCGTGACCGGGCTTTCGCTGTTGCTGGTGGCTTTTCAAGCGGTCGTGGCGCAGGCGGCCCCAGCGATTTTACAGGGGACATTCAAACTGCGGGGGGATCTGGGCATCGCGGCAGCGCTGGTGATTTCCCTCTATGGCTATGGCAAGGCGCGGATCGGCCACGAGGCCAAGGCAGAGTCGGTCCGCTTGAAGACGCTCCTGGTGCAGATCAATATTCCACAGGATGCCGCGCACGTATTGTGGACGGATCTTCAAGTGCATCAGGCCTATGAGGATGAAACGCTGAAGGCGCTGGATGAGTTGAAGTCCGCCGATGGGAAACTTTCAGCCTCCTGGCCGGACTGGGTGATGTGGCCGGAATGCGCGCTGACGGGGCGGATTCTCCGGACCGAAGGGGGGGCGTGGGGGACTTGGCAGATCAATCAGGACACGATCGGCCAAGTCCGTGAGGCGGGTCCGTTTTCCCTGATTTATGGGGTGAATGAGTTGGAGGCGGAAATGGCCGGGCAGGATCTGGTGCAAAAGGAGAATGGCAGGGCCTACAATTCGATCGCGGTGATGTCGCCCTCCGACGAGCTCCAAACCTACCGGAAGCGGCACTTGGTCATTTTCGGGGAGACTATCCCGTTCGTGGATTCCATGCCGTTTTTAAAGTCAATTTACGAGCAACAATCGGGAACCAAATACGGTGGCTCCTTCACTGCGGGCGATTCGCTCGAACCGCTGCCGATCCAAGCGGGCGGGACGATGATTGGCGCGATCCCGACGGTGTGCTTCGAGGATTCGGTTGCGCGGTTGACGCGGAAATTCGTCCGACCCGGACCGCAGGTGATCATCAATGTGACCAATGATGGCTGGTTCAAGGAGTCGCCGGCGGCAGCGCAGCATTTCGCGAATGCGCGCTTCCGGGCCATCGAACTGCGGCGGCCAATGCTGCGTTGCGCCAACAGTGGCGTGAGTGCGGCGATTGATTCCACCGGCTCAACTGCCCATCCGGACACCGGCGTGCCGCAGGTGTTGGTGGACGCCAAGGGGTCCCATTTCACCCGCGGGTCTCTGCTGGCCGAGTTGAAAATTCCCCTGCGCCCGAGCTTTTCATTGTTCGCAGTAATCGGTGACTGGGGGATCCTGGTTTCAGCTGCAACCGGGCTGATCCTGGCGGTCATGACCCGGAAATCGAAGCAAGTTGCTGAGGCTAATTAGGTCCTGGTAGGGCTTTTTTCCTTGTCGACTTCCCCTCATTTGCTTTGTTCCCGGGGAATTCCACGGTTTTCCACAGCGAAAATGTGCGTTCCGGCACGCAAATCGCTCTAGAACGCGCAACCCCGCTCTTGATTCCTCGCAAATTTCCTGAAATGCCAAATACAACCCCTTCCTCTGAAGAAACCACGATTGAGCGCCGCCGCGTGCTCGGTGGGCTTGGCCTTGCGGGCCTCGGATTGCTGGCTTCTTCCGCCTCGGCCAATGCTTTTACTTCCCTGAAATCCGCCGCTTCCACGCCGAAAGTGACGGTCGCGACCCAAGCGCGTGAGATCGTGCATCCGGAAAACGAGCGGATCAACCTCACGGACTTACCCGCCGACTGGGCACGGAATCAGGGCTCACTGCTAACCGAATACACCGGCTACCTCTGGAAGCTGAAGCTGCAGCATATTTCTCCCGCCCAAGTGATCATGGCGCACGCCAAATCCAAGGGCTCAATCTGGAACACCTTGCCGCCCAAGACGTGGTGGACCCGCATGGGCTACACGCTCCGCGTCGCGGATCGGATCGCCATGGAAATGAATGTCAACGAAGTGGAGGTCATTTCCGCCTACCGCTGTCCCGCTTACAACGCCCATTGCGACGGCGCGAAGTCCGGCTCATGGCACCAGGCAAACGTGGCCGTGGACCTGAAATTCCCGGTGAGTCCCGCCAAAGTCACTGCTGCCGCGCGCAACCTCCGCGACCGCGGGCTCTTCAAGGGCGGCGTCGGTGGCTACTGGAATTTCACCCACGTCGATACACGCGGGGAGAACATCAACTGGTGATCCACCTCACGTTTTGAAATCGCGAGTCTGGAATGAAAGCCAGCCGAGCGTGAACAGCGTGACGTTAAGGCCTGCTAGAAAGGCGTAGGATTCGATGATCTTCGGCCAGGAGATCTGTTGCTCCATGATGAAGACCCAGGCACTCATCCGCCAGGTGATGAAGTAGCTCTCGTAGGGTTTGAAAAACGGAAACCCCTGCAGAATCATATCCACGAAGAGAATGGTGAGCGTGACAATCGTCGCGGCGGCCGGTTTGATTTTAAAACAGGAGAACATGAAAGCGATCGATGAGATCGTAATCATGCTCACACCGATGCCAGCGGCGGACATCGCGAGTCGCCCCGCGCCCTCGCTCCAATCCGGATAGGCAGCGAAGACTTTCATTTTCGGCTCCATCACGAAGAGGCCGCCTTCCCAGCCGACAGCGGCCACCGCCATGGCATATCCGGTGATGCCGACGAAGAACACGAAGCTGAAGGTGTAGAGTGAAACCGCGGTGTATTTGACCAATAACAAGCGCAGCCGGCTGATCGGCCGGGCGAAAACAAGGCGCAGGTTTCCATCCTCGCTTTCCTTCGCCACGATGTCGCCGGCGACCAGTGCGAAATAAATCGATCCCAGCAGGACCATGCTCAGCAGCATGATCGTAAAAGTGATGGTGAGCGAGCTGTAGTAAGTGCCGAACTCCAGGCCGTTGCGCTGCAGCATGTCATGCATATACCGCTGGCTGCGGTCCAGTTTGTAGACGAAGAGGATCACGGCCTCCATGGTGATGAAGGCGCCGTAGCCCATCCATGTCCGCGGGCGGGCGAAGAGCTTGCGGAGCTCCCCGCGAAGTTGGTGGAAGAAAAGCATTTTAGTTAGGGCTGGGGCCTCCGTTGAGGATTTCCATGTAAAGGTCTTCGAGCGAGCGGCGCACTGGCGAGAAGGCGCGGACGCGGACGCCGGAGCGGACCAGGGTCTCCACCAACACGGCGGGATCCGCGCCGTGGGGCAGGCTGATCCGCCCGGCGGCAAGCACCTCCCCACCGACGCTATGAACGAGGCCGCAGGCGATGCCCCATGGCTCGACATCCACTTCGAACACCGGCGTGTCGTCCTGCAGGCCGTTGACGGTGCCTTCGAAGACGCGCTTCCCTTCGCGGAGAATCGCCACGCGATCGCACATGAGTTCCACTTCGGCTAACAAATGCGAGTTGAACAGGACGGTCATCCCACGCTCGTCGCGGAGCTTTAGGATGAAGTCGCGGAACCACTTGATGCCCTCGGGGTCGAGACCGTCGGTCGGCTCGTCCAGCAGAAGCACCTCGGGCTCGGGGAGCAGCGCTTGCGCGAGTGCGAGACGCTGGCGCATGCCGTGGCTGTAGGTGCGGACTTTGGAATGGACGCGCTTGGTGAGTCCCACCCGCTCGATGACTTCCCGGGCCGCGTTGGCATCGAAGCCGCCGGAGTAGCTCATGAGGATTTTCAAATTATCCCAGCCGCTGAGGTAATCGTAAAATGCGGGTGCTTCGAAAATCGCGCCGACTTTACGCAGCGCCTTGGAACGATCCTTGAGCACGGAAATTCCGTCGATCGTGACGTCCCCGCCATCGGGCATGACCATCCCGAGAATGATGCCAAGCGAGGTGCTTTTTCCCGCGCCGTTGTGACCGAGGAGGCCGTAGATCTCACCACGCTTGACGTGGAAGGAGACATCGGCGAGGGCGGGCTTTCCACCGAAGTTTTTAAAGAGTCCGTTAGCGACGAGCATGAGGTGGGGTGGGTCAGTTGCCGACGGCGAAGCGGGGTTTGTTCGAGCTGCTCAGATCGGCGTAGAGGAAATTCGTGCCGCCGGGATGCCAGGCTTCCTTGTCGGTGATGAGCGGGATTTTGTCCGGGCGGTCTTTGATCCCGAAGAAGGCTAACTGCGAGAGATGCAGGCCGTTCTGGGTGGAATTCCAAAGGTAGCTTGAGCCGGTTTTTTCAAACTGCTTCTTGTCGGCAGGACACTGAAATGCATCGCGAGTGGCGAGAAAGGGGAGCAGGAGCGTGTCTAACACGGGCGTTTCCTCTGTTTTCGAAGCACGGGCGGTGGCGAGCTCCGGCATCTTGTCCTGGTGCTCCTGAAGATAGGATTGCAGAGCGACGCCGAGTGAGCGGAGCTTGCCGATGCATGCGGCTTCGCGGGATTTCGCGATGAAGGATTGGGTCACCGGATAGCCGACGCCCGCCAACGTGGCGATGATGGCGATCACCACGAGCATCTCGATGAGAGTGAATCCACGGAATGTCTTCATCGCCGTGGGCCGAATTCGTTGCCGCGCAGGCCTTGCATGGTTTCATTCATCGCTTCCATCAGCGGGGCGAGGTCGAGCTTGGTGTCTGCGCTGGATTTATCGAAATACGCCTTCATGCCTTGCTGGCTGATCTTGTCGAGCAGGTCGGCGCCGAGTTCGTCGGCGCGTGCCATTTCGGATTTCGTCCGGCCTTCGTTGATCTCCTTGAGTCCCTGTTCAACAAATTTTTTCCGTTGCTCTGGCTTCATGGCGTCGAGCGATTCCATGAAGCGGCTCATGGATTCCACGATGGTGAGCTCGATGAAAAGACTCTTCTCGCCAGGGGCCAGCTTGCGGAAAAACGACTCGGCAGTGCGGTTTTCGCGGTTCTTTTCGCGCTCTTGGAAATCGAGCCGATTGACCATTTCCGCGATGCGGTGGAGCTCCTTCTCACGTCGCCGCGCCTCCGTCGCATCGGTCGCGGACGTCTCGCCCGACCAGTCGGCGAAATGGGCGGCGGTGATCTCGTGGTTGACGCGCTCGGCGGTGATTTTTCTCGACCCCGCGTAGGCGCGGACGCCCCACACACATCCCCAAACGATGGCCAGAACCAACGCTGCCCTCACGATAACATCCCGGCGTGCCATAACTGACCGATCCTAGGCCAAGTCGGCTTGGGCGCAAGTGGACAAAATCAGGATGCGCCAGCCTTCTCAATAGCCGGGCTCGATCTCGAGATGGAATGGCAGGGTTCCGTTTGAAAAGGAAACTACTCCAGGAAGCGTCGCCGCGTGCTGCGGTCCTGTTTCAGCGGGAGTCAGCATCATGCGGATCGTGCCGTCGGGGCGGATTTCGACGGCTTGCTTTTGGCTGGAATCCACTTGGCCGTCGGCGGTGAAAAAGTGGATGTCGCCCGGATCTTGAACCGAGCTAGGCGGCACCAAAGTGAGGAGGATGTATTTTCCTTCGCGTTTGACATGGGTCCGCCACGCGGGGTCGTGTCGGGGAATGAGAGCCCGGTATTTCTCGAACAGGGGCTGGGCCGCCGCGGCCACCTCCACCTGGCGGGTGACCGGCAGGGTGATGGAAAATGGGATGCTCACTGCGGGGCTGCAAATCTTGCCGCAGCACATCCAAGAAACCTTGGCGGTCAGAGTCACTGCCTCGTCCGCGAGGAATGGCGGTGGGGTGACCTGGATCATCAAGAGAGTTTCGCCCGTGTAGCCCTGTGCCTCGTGACCCGCCATTTTGACAATTCGGGGGGCCGGCCACTGGATTTCACCAGCATGAAAGCCGGGCGGCAGATCCCACTGGACCGTGGTTCCGACCCCGACGATGCCCGGGTTTTTCCAGTAGGTATGGGTGCCGGCGGGGTGTGCCAAACGCAGGCCGAGTGAAATCGGCTTACCCGCCATGATGCCTCGGGACTCGGAAATAAGCTCGATCTCCAGCGGGTTCCCGCTGCTTCCCGCGTGCAAGTAAGAGGGCAGCAGCAGCGCAGTGAGGAGACCAATCAATCGCATGAAATGGATGATACGCCATTTCCC
>JAYWDF010000787.1:0-3672 GCA_043779985.1 Akkermansiaceae bacterium
TGCTTGGATAACTGGCCATGCCGAGTTTCTCCAATACATGACCAAACTAGTACAGATTAAAATTCAGAAATCTTGTATTATTAAGACAGGCTCTAAGGCAATGCGCTCCCCGAGATTTGTCCATTTCGATGAATGTCTGAGCTTCGTGTCCTCAGATTGCGCTACTCAGACTAGCAAGGATCTCGTAGATGCGGCCAACGATGTTTACGAAATTTTTCATGGAGCCCCACATCCTGATATCGTGAGCACAGATTCAAAAAGAGTTACAAAAAGGAAAAATAGATAATGAATTTCCGAAAGATTTCTGTTGGTGCGGCGGTTCCCGATTTACACGAGAAGTTGCGAGTTGCCGTGGGCCATCTCGTCGTTAGTGAAGAGAATATTACAAAGAGCATAGAGGGGCATCCTAATGTTACACGTCAGCGTAGGAAGGCGTTGTCCCAGCTCCTCAATGATGTTGTCAGGTTCGGAGTTCGGAATCCCACGCAAAGAATTGATCTTCTCGTTCTCCCGGAAGTTTCTGTGCCCCATAGATGGTCTTCGGTCATTACAAAATGGGCCAAGTCTCATCAGATTGGTGTGGTGTGCGGCTTGGAACATCGAGTCGACGATAAGGATCGTGCATGGAATGAGCTACTAGCAGCACTTCCGTTTAGATCTTCAAACGGTTCCAAAGAGTGTGCGCCAATTCAGCGTTTAAAGAGGCATTATTCTCCAGAAGAGCGGTTCCAGATTGAACAAAATTCACTTGAAGTTCCCAATCTCATATCGAGAAGTCGCTATCAACTCTTTCAATGGCGAGGTGCTAGTTTCGCTGTGTATAACTGCTACGAACTCGCGAGTTTGGAAGATCGCGTCATATTCAAGGGAATGGTGGATTTCATTGTGTGCTCGGAGTTCAATAAGGACATAAACTACTTTTCCAATATTGTGGAATCTGCTGCGCGTGATCTCCACTGCTATGTTGTTCAAGTGAATTGCGCTCAATACGGAGACTCCCGCGTTGTGAGCCCATCGAAGACTGAAATGATGAATCCTTTGCGGATGAAGGGTGGCGACAATCAGAGCTTTCTTACGATGGAATTGCCACTCGCCGAACTGCGAGATCACCAAAAGAAAAAGTACGGCCTCCAGAGGGGTTCGAAGATTTACAAGCCGACACCTCCGGATTTCGAACAGAGTGATGCTATAAAACGGATCCGACTTGGGAATAAAAAGCAACGGAGATGAGCACCTACACCGAAGACCACCTCATCGAGCAACCGGCGATCCAGCTCATGCAGCATGAGCTGGGCTGGGATGTGGTGAGTTGCTACGACGAGTGGAGCGGCGGTGTCAGCAATCAGGGGCGGGATGGGAAGCGGGAGGTGGTGTTGGTTTCGCGGCTGCGATCGGCGCTCCGTCGGCTGAATCCGGATCTGCCGGTGGAGGCGATTGAGGGAGCGGTGGAGGAGAGGGGGATTTTGAATGTTGGATTTTTGATTTTGAATGGAAGAGGAAGACTGCCGCAAGCGCCTCGGCTGAAACTGGCGGAGGCGCCGGTCGTTCACGGAAAAGTAGGAGTTCATGGAGTTCGTGAACATTTGAATATTGTGAACAAAATGCTTGCGGAGCGTTTATGAAAATATGATGTTCACGGCAGACGCGAACTTGAAGTGGTTGTGAACATGAAACGCCAAGACGCCAAAAATCTGGAATCTTCCCTAGCTGTGAAGCTGGAGAGGATTCTCGAAGGTGTCGCCTGGCTACCGGCGGTGGACGTGATGGTCAACCCGGCGGATTACGACCGGGCCTTTGATTTGCTGGCGGGGATTGGTCTGCCTCGTGGAAACCGGATCGAGCTGTGGGTGGAGTGCAAGGACATGCCCAAGCCCTCCCGCTTTCCCTACGTGAGCCTTGAAAACCGTTTCCGGCAGGACGGCTCGAAAACGGTGCGCGTGCCGACCTTGGCGGCTCCGTATATTTCCCCGCGGATGGCGGAGATGTGCGAGAAACACGGCTGGAGTTGGTTCGATCTCGCGGGGAACTGCCGGATCACGGTGCCAGAGCTTTTGCACATCGAAAGAACCGGCAACAAGCCGGTCCACTCCCGCCCGAAGCGGGAGGGAGCCAATCTTTCGACCCACGAATCGGCCCGGATTCTCCGTGTGCTGATGGCTCCGGAACATGCGGGCCGCCGTTGGACTCAGCGCGAGCTGCGGGATGCCTGTGAACCGAAGGTCAGCTTGGGCAAGGTCAACACTCTGGTCAGTTACCTGCGCGAGCAAGCCTACCTCCTCGATCAGAAGGGCGGCGGCCTTCGCATGCACGATTACGAGGGGCTGCTCAAGGAATGGCGTGAGGCGTATGCTTACCAAGAACATCGGCAATTGAACTGCTTCAGCCTGAGTGACCGGAAAAGCATTTTCAAGAAGTTGGCCGGGCTGGGAGCGGAATCCTCTGCACGAGGAGTGCCTGCTTGTCTGGCATCGTTCACGGCGGCAGATGAGTTGGCACCGCACGTGAGGCAATCCCGCCTCTGGCTTTACGTCCGGGCACGGGATACCCGTGAGATCCAGAGGCTGCTTGAAGCCAAAGAGGTCGATACGGGAGCCAATCTGATTTTGTTGGAAGCGGCGGATGAAGGCGTGTTTGAGGGCATCCACTTTGGAAACGAGGGAGTTCCCACGACCAGCGCGCTGCAAAGCTATCTCGATCTCTGGCACGCCGGAGGTCGGGGCGAGGAAGCCGCTACCGCCATTCTCAATCAATGCCTGAAACCCGCTTGGGAGAAGGGACAACAGGAGAAGTAAAACGATGCCGGGAGGAGATCAATACGACGAATATGATGATGCGAGCGTCGAGGCGGCGCGATCGGCGATCATCGAATTGATGACGGTCCTCGGCGAATATCGTGACGAGATTGTCCTGGTGGGAGGATGGGTTCCGTTTTTATCCCTCGATGCTCCAGAAGATCCGCTGGATCGGCACCCCGGCAGCGCGGACGTGGATATTGTGCTCGATCACCTGAAATTGGAGGAGGCCGGCTATGAGACGATTGCCAAACGTCTGCAGGATGCCGACTACGAGCCGGTCGGAGAGCAACCTTTTCAGTTTTCGAAGGTGATCAGCGGCGTCGTAGTCCATATTGATCTGTTAGCCGGACAATATGCGGGTACCGGTAAGAAGCATCGCACGCAGAAAATCCAGGATGTCAAAGCGCGCAAAGCTCGCGGAGCGGATCTTGTTTTTCAAATCGGCCCGGACAAGCGGGAAATCAGCGGTCAACTTCCGGATGGGAGCCATGACCGGGTTGTCGTTCCCATCGCATCCGTGGTGCCTTTCATTATCATGAAGTGCTTCGCGATGGATGACCGGAGGAAGTCGAAGGATCCTTTTGATATCTGGTATGTCGCGAAACGCTATCCCGGAGGAATCGATGCTCTCATCGAGGCCTTCCGTCCGCATCTTGGCTCCGGGTTGGTCAAACTGGGATTGGAGATTCTCGCGCGGAAATTCGAGCGATTTGACTCGTGGGCACCGACCCAAGTGGGAAAATTCGACAGTGCCCTGAATGACGAAGAACAGAATGCGCGCCAGCGTGATTCATATGAACGGATGGGGCACTTGCTAACGGAGTTGGGATTTAGAACGACATGAGCAGTTCCTACACCGAAGACCACCTCGTCGAGC
>JAYWDF010000788.1:0-3663 GCA_043779985.1 Akkermansiaceae bacterium
CGCAAGCAGGCATAGTGCAAGGGCTTGGTCCTTGAACAACCGGACGGCGCAGACGAGGAACACGGCCAACCAAAACCAATTCTGATAGGCGCTGTTTCCAAGCGCGACGAAAGGGGCCGCTAGCAGAATAGAACCCGACAAGACCGACAGCGGCCCGGCCTCGCTGCTGGGGGGATAATAAGGAGTTTGTCCTTCCGCCAAGCGGCTTACTGCAAGGTTCAGTCCTTCGTCGCGGTCGCTGCTTTTCAGGTGGCCTCTGCCGTCCTCGATCGGATAGCCGACCATGAAGCAGATGGCGAGTCCGGCAAGAACCACGGCTCCCAGAATCCGGAAATGCTGTCGGCACCATGGTGCGCAGCGGCCACTGAATTTCCGCGTGAGAAACATCACCGCCAGCACAGCGGTCCCATAGGTGGCCAGCCCGGCTAGCCCGGTGTATTTCTGGATAAATCCGGCCGACGGAAATGCCAGTAGCCCGGCGAGTATGAGCCAATCCCAGTTCGATCCGCTTGAGCTTCGGGATCCCTGGGGGCTTTCGGTTAGCGTTGCCATAGGAACTGCAGATGGTGGCTGACCGGACTCGCGGTGATGAAGTTGTAAGTGGTCCAACAGACGGGCACGCCGAAGAACAATAGATACCAGTCCCTTGCCGGAACCCGTGCGAAGAGGCGTTCTAGTCCCGCGCTTGCGAAGACCCTGCCGACGGAATTCTCCAGCGCCGCCGGTCCCCGTCGGCCAGCGATGTGGAGGATCATCGAGCTAGCGATCCAGAAAAACAACCACCGCCCGTAATCGACGCCTAGCAGGAACAACGGTGAGATGAAAATCAACTGCGCCAAAAGGATCGTCGTGATCCTAATTCTGGAGGAATTTCCCTGCTCCCCACGTCCGGTGAATAGCACGACTAGCGTGAAGGACACTGCAAATACGCAAGCCCACGCCGCCGGCTGATAGAATCCGGAGGCCAGCATGTAGGTGCTCAGCGACACTCCTTTCGCGGAGCTCCAGCCGAGCGCTTCGATCGCATGGATCGGATTCTCCACGCTGGCGTTCCCGGGATCGGTCATGCGCCACAGGGGCAGCCACGAATCGTTCACCGCAGCGGCGATTTGCGGGGTGCCGTGGAAAATGATGGTTAGAAGCAGGCACCCGGCAGCGGGAAGCAGGGTAAGTCCGCGGAGGAGCACCGGCCGCGGATCGTTCCGCGCCACGAGGAGCGCCAGTGCGGGCAGCGCGTAGAAGGCGAATGATTCGTGGGAGAGAATCGCCAGTGCTGCCAGCAGGTTGACGATGGCAATCCGGGCGACCAAAGGGAGTGAGCCGCCGTCTGCCTTGACGCAGCCGAGAAACAGCAGCAGCCCGAGGCAGTCCTTGCGGACGATGCTGTCCTGGTAGGCGGGGAATCCCATCGCCACGCATGACAGGATCAAGACTGCCGGCAAGCACCGCGTGCGGCGAAGGATGAACCAGCCGGCTAGCAGAAAGTAACAGGCGAAGCTTGCCGCGATGACGACGTGGTTCGCCTGCAGGCCGGTGGCATTGGAGACATGCTGGACGAGCGTGCCCGGCAGCCCGCGGCGGACGAAGCCGCCGGAGTAATTGATGAGCCAATCGCCCAGTTGCCAGCTCTCGTGCCCCCAGGAAAGCGCCGCAAGGAACTGGCTGCCGGTCGCCCACAGCAGCAGCGCGGCCATGATCGCAAGCGCGGGAGAGAATCCGCCGGAGGTCGCTGGCTGCCTTGTCATTCGGTCTTCTTGCAAGCGACGGTTTCCCACTGGGGCAGATGCTTCTCCCCGACGGGCGACACGATTCCGCCGAACCAAAGGTCCGGCAGGATCACCCGCTGGCCGGGCTTTTCGCCGAGCCAGGCGGCCCACCACGAGTAGCTGCTGTTCGCGATGATTTGATGGTTCGCTAGGCTCATGAAATGCAAGTCGGCGAGTGGGGACTGGTTTCCGGCATGTGCCACGACCTCCACATCCGGCTCCGTAAACTCGCCTACGCATGACTGCGGATCGTCCGAGAAAACAAAGAACTGCTTGCCACCGTTCGCGCGCAGGCGGGCCATCGCGTTCTGATAGTAGGTGGTCCCGCAGTGATTGAGCTGCGGATTCCCGGTGTAGTCGGTCCGGCGGACATGCACCGCCACCGATCCGGGTTCCCGCAGGCGGTCCGCCAGATTTTCACGGCCCTCCTCGAGGCCGAGTCCGCAGGTCGAGAGCTCCCCGCGCAGGGCGGATTCCATGCCCGTGAAATAAAGCGGAGTCTGGAAGTAGCCGAATAGCAGGCAGTCCGCTGGTGCTGTTAGTAAACGCGGATCGAAGGAGTGGTCGTTCGCTTTTTCTCTGAGGATAGGCACCCCGCGATACTCCCAATAATGCTTTCCCGTGGCTTTCAGAAGGGCGCGGGCACCTAATGAGCAGCGCCGGACGACCTTGACGGTGCCCGCCGCTGGGCCGGGCAGATCCTTTAAGCATTTCACCTGTCCCCATCCTTCTGCGTTGAACCATGAACCGTCCATCACCAGCGGCACACCGTGTTTCTCTGCCAGCACTCGCCCCAAGGCATATTGAAATAGGTTATTGCCTAGACGGCCTAACATGACGATGCGGATCATCAGAGTGATGGCTTCTTCCTCGCCGCGATGATTCCTAACCCAACATGGCAGCCGAAGTTATGACTCACGTCCGCGTTCCTCCAGGCGGGGTTTTCATGCATCACTTCGGAATCGTCGAGATAGGCGAAGTGTTCGATCTCCCAGCCATCATCGAACCAACCTGCCACCGTTTTCGCCGCGAAAATCCGGTGGGCATTGAACTCGATCCGCTGCGGGCCGATGGGCGTGGCCAGATAGAGCAAGCCCCCCGGTTTGACCATGCGTTTCAACTGCGCCAAACCTTTCTCATGGCCTTGCGGATCGATGGTGTCCCCATAGCGCCCCAGACCGAAGTGTTCGATTGTATGAAGGCACGACAAGGAATCCGTGCACTCCACCCAGGCATCCGGCAGCTCCGCCATCAGATCGAGTTGATGGAAAACGATGTTGCGAATCTCCCGCGGCTGCGGGCGGATATCAAGAACCTCCACCTCGCGGAAGACCGCCAGGTGACCGATGAAGCCGTCGATTCTCGAACCTACATCCACGTGTCTCAACGGTTGATTGCGATAGATCCAGCCGGCGACCAACAGGTCCTGATGGAAATAGGCTCCCAGGTTCCCGCTCGATGCTTCCCATTCGTCCAATATCGGAAGTTGCCGGCCCCAGCGGAAGTCGTCGCTCATTTTGGCTTTGAATTCCCGGAGATTCTTGAAATAGCGGCCGGCACCGCGCATCGCGTGGTAGGCGCGCCGGAAGTCCAAACCGAAGATCCGCAGACAGTGGAAAAGTGGGGGCATTTCAAAGGTGGAAGTCGAGGGTGGGAGAAAAGTTTATCTTCCGTTAGCATGAAGGCTGCGAAATGCCATGAGCATTTTCTCCGTCACGACTTGGGTGGCATAACCTTCTCTCAGCTTGAGTCCGCACTCATGAATTTCGTCCGGCGTCATTGCCATGACTTCGTCGAGCGCGGAGAACAGCGATTCCCGGGAGTCCAGCGAGAACGCGCCCTTGTGGGTGGCCAGGCCGATGATTTCCTCCACCGAGGTGCCTTTGACAAAACAAAC
>JAYWDF010000789.1:0-3656 GCA_043779985.1 Akkermansiaceae bacterium
CCGGAACAGCTCCAATGGCTAGAAGAGGCCGAGAATCTCACCCTCGCCATGGCGGCCAGCCACGAGAAAATGGCCGAGCCCCCACTGAGCGGTGAACCAGGCATTCCTTCCGGTTTGTAATGAACTCAATTTTGATTCCGCCCCCGGCGGTCCCTGTTCCGGGCATGTCGCGGATCGCTCCTGTCCACCTGGCTCCGCTCGATTCAGCCTTTCAGCCTTTCAGCTTTTACCTTCGCCAGCCAGCCGCGGATCAACTGCGTTAGCACCACCCCTACTGCGATCAACGACACGCCGGTGATCGCCGGCATCAGCTTGCCGTCGGCCAAGCCCACGCCGCTGAGCACCACCCCGGTGCCGATGACCCCGCTGCACAGAATGGACACCGGCAGATAGAGCAGAAACGGAGCCCTCATGAATCCCAAGAGGTAGTTTTGGAAAAAAAACGGAAATCCGGGGGTGAGTCTCATCACCAAGATCAATTTCAAGTGATCCCCGCGCGGCAAGATGGGAATCGCTACCGAGGTGGCTGTCAGCAACTTCTCGACGAGCCTTCGCGCCGGGACCGCCGCCAGCCAGTAGGTCCACGACAGATTCAGCAGCATCGCGAGCAAGCACAGCAAAACCGCCATCACCGGCCGCTCCCGCCAGACCACACCGGCGGTGAAGAGCAAGGCACTCGTCGGAATCGGCAGCCCGGGCAGGAATACCAGCGCCCAGAACAAGGCCGCCGGATGCTTCACCAGATAAGCGTTCAGCTGGGTCCACAGCGCTTTCAACGTGGCCAGATCAACGCCCATTTTCCAAGCGATCACCGCGGCGGCGATGGCCATCGCCACCAAGCCCCCCAGCGCCAGTCGCACCCGCCGATCCAACAATAGCCTTTGAAGCAGTTCCATCCGGCGCGGAAGCTCTCGTTTCACCGCCGCCTTGGCAAGGCTGGATGTGATCCCGATCCGACGCCGGATCGCCCGCCAACTGCGACGATTCCAGCCGATCGCGAGCCTGTGGTTTCCGCTGAGGTGCAAGCCCCAGACCCACGCCACCGCAAGCCCGATTCATTTGTTCATTTTTTCTTGAACAATGTTTTTCCGCAAGCACTCTTCCGTCGCGAGAGTGGCCTCCTCCATGAGTCGAGAAGGGGCTGATTTCTGCAGGTGTGCCCACCACCAAGCACCACCACCAAGGGCGGTAGCGTGCCAGCGAAGAACGATACGCAATCGCGACATTTCTGTGTTTTCGGTTTCTCACCCGCCGCACGGCTAAACGGCGCGCACTCCTGATTCCACCTCTCCCCAAGCGCTTCGCCTGCCGTATCGACGCTACAAGTGCCCGCCCATAAAGCATCCATCGTCCCGGCTTTGCGCCCCCTTTGCGACCTTTGCGCCTCGGCGGTTCAAATTCTTCCCATCGGCATTGCCGCTCAGAGGTCAGAGGTCAGAACTCCAACATTACATCTTCCTCCGCGTCTTCCTCCGCGTCTTCCTCCGCGTTCTCCCCGCCTCCGCGTTTCGCTTCATCCCATTCAAAATCCAGAATTCGAAATCCCTCTTCCTCCGCGCCCCCCTTTGCGACCTTTGCGCCTTGGCGGTTCAAATTCTTCCCATTCACATCGACGCTCACAGAGCGACGCTACAAGGCCTCCGAACACCGCCCTCCATGCAACCACTCCTCCAGCAAAACCTCGTCGAAATTCAGCAACTCTGCAAAGTTCACCATGTCATGAGTCTGCATGTCTTTGGATCCATCCTCAGGCAAGACTTCGGCCCTCAAAGCGACGTGGACTTCCTCGTCGTCTTTGACCGCTCTCACGGACAAAGCGCCTTCGCCCAATTCTTCGGTTTCAACGAAGCTCTCGAGACTCTGCTCGGACGCAAAGTCGATCTGGTCTCCGGTCGTGCCATTCAAAATCCATTTTTCCTACAGGAAATCGACCAAACCAAGCAATCGATTTATGCAGCATAAGATCCAGTCCCTCCGACACGACATCCTCACTGCAGTTGAGGAAATCCATGGCTTTGTGGGTGGAAAAACCTTGGCGATCCTACTCTCCGACCGAACCCTTCAACTCGTTCTCGAACGGGAATTCGAGATCATCGGCGAAGCCCTTTTCCGACTTCGCAACGCCGCACCGGAGACCTTTGAAACCATTCCTGGTGCCCACCGCATCATCGGCATGCGGAACATTCTCGCACACGGCTACGATAGGGTGGACTATGAGATTCTCTGGGATGCGGCCACACTCGAACTTGAAGCACTCCGATTGATGATTGAACAACTGCCAACCGGCAATCTCACCTGAAAGCAGGCTCTCTGTCTTCCCCTTCCAATCAGAAAAAATCCAGAATTCGAAATTCAAAATCCCTCTTCCTCCGCGCCCCCTTTGCGACCTTTGCGCCTTGGCGGTTCGAGTTTCTTCCCATCGGCATTGCCGCTCAGAGCTCATAGGTCAGAACTCCAACATTACATCTTCCTCCGCGTCTTCCTCCACGTTCTCCCCGCCTCCGCGTTTCGCTTCATCCCATTCAAAATCCAGAATTCGAAATTCAAAATCCCTCCTCCTCGCGTCCTCTTGCGCCTGTTTGCGGCTAAGCTCTTCCTCTCCTCAAGCACTCCGCATCGGCATCGACGCTCACAGAGCGACGCTACGGGACCCCCGCCCATTTAAAATCCAACATCTCTTCCTCCACGCCCCTTCACGACCTCCGTGCCTTGACGGGTCAAATCTTTTCCTCCCCCCTCACTGCCATGCCGTCCCAGTCACGCCTCCACGCAGAGCAGTGCTCTCGCGTCATTCAGGCCTTGGAGCCCTGCAAACCCGCGGTGATCTATCTTTTTGGTTCCTTTGGCACCGACACACAACATCCGGGAAGCGATATCGATCTCGCATTCCTTCCGACCCATGTCACGGATCCATTCGAGTGCTTCCAGATCGCCAACCTCCTCGCCGATCAATTAGGCCACAGCGTCGATCTCGCAGATCTCTCGCAGGCCAGCACCGTTTTTTCCAAAGAAGTCCTGCGAACGGGAATCCCGATCGATACCGCTAGCCCGGCCCTTCAGCAACAATTCGAGATGTTGACCTTGGCCGACTACGCCCGCCTCAACGAAGAACGCCAAGCAATTTTGGAGTCATGATCGACGATATCGACCTCAACAAAGCCGCCATCATTCGCCGCTGTTTGAAACGCATCTCAGACGAATATCGTAATGATCCCAGCCGCCTGGATGATTTCACGATCCAGGATTCGATCATACTCAATATCCTGCGCGCCTGCGAAGCCTCCATCGATCTCGCGATGCATCGCGTGGCGTTAGGACGCCTTGGAATCCCTCAAGCCAGCCGGGATGCTTTTGAGCTACTCGCTCAAAACACGCTCATCAGCCCACCCTGCGCCACCGCCATGAAACACATGGTGGGATTCCGTAAAATCGCCGTGCACAGCTACCAGAATATTCAAAAACCCATCTTGCAAGCCATCGTAGATAAACACCTGGCGGATTTTGAAACCTACCTCACCGAGCTGTCCTTGTAGCAGTTCCCCAGTGCTTCATTAGATCCTCGGAAATCCATCGCCCCGACCCACTTCCCCTTCTCCCGCCTGAGGCTGTTCTTGCTCTTTTCTTTTACCACGCAGCCGCACCGCCATGCGGCGGAT
>JAYWDF010000790.1:0-3653 GCA_043779985.1 Akkermansiaceae bacterium
ATCCTGGAGGCGATTCAGTATCGCTCGCTGGATCGGAATTTTTTTAATGAGTGTGTATGGCGGACAGCGGGAAAAAACGATTGAATGGCAACGAACGGCTGAGCCAGGAACAGCGGGATGAAATCATCCGGCGGGCATTGGCGGGGGAAACGCCGGCACCTCTGAGCAAGGAATTTGGGGTGTCCAAGAATTATGTGGCCTTGCTCAGGGCCAAGGCGCTGGATCCGAAGCGCTTTGAAAAGGAGGCCGTTTATAGTGCCGAATGGAATGCGGAAAATGGCAAGCAGCGGCTGTCCAAGGAACAGCGGGACGAGCTCACGCGGCGGGTGCTGGCGGGCGAGAAATCCATGCCGCTGGCCGAGGAATTCAAGGTTTCCCGCGCCTATGTGTCGCTTCTCAAGAATCAAGCCCTCTACCCCGAGCGCTTCGCGCGAGAAAAGTTTCTCACCAAGAAACTGACCGATGCGGAACTGGAAAAACTGAGGGAGGTCTTGGCCTCGTCGACACCGACGGATCACGATTTTTACCCGCATTCGGAGCATTGGTCGATCGACTACGGCTATCGGTTGGCGGAGAAGCTGTTTCAAAAGCGTCCCAGCAAGCGGGTGATCGTGGAGGCGGTGACGCCGCATCTTCGAAAGCGGGAGGATTTTAGATTCACCCGCCCGCAGCCGCCGAAACCGCACCACATCAGCCAGATTTCCTTGGAGTTCGCCAGTGATCCGGACTTCGTGGCCTATTATCTCTCGCCGATTTGTCAGCAGATCGCACAGCGCGAGTATGAGCTGGCCTTGGCGGACTGGGAGGCGCGCTTTGCTGGCCCGGAAGAGCGGATCAAGGCCGAGCTGGATGAATTGGCTGCTGGAGTGCCCGAGGACTTCAGGGTAGTGACCCCGGGCAAGCGAATCGGCAAGCATGCGAAGGGAAAGGGGAGTCCATTCACTCCCTCGAAGCGGCGTAAGCGGCGCTGATTGGGTAGGGCGCGGCGTTGAGTTCTGAAAGATTCTCCGAACGGCGACCGTCTTTCCGGGGTATTGATTTGCAACCCGAATGAGCCGTAATTTTACAAACACCATCGCTTTCGTGCTTTTCGCCGCTGGATTCCTTGGCGGCTGCGATTCGTCGCGGTCAAGAGTCCCGAGAGCGGATGGGCGGGCCGCGCGAAAGTCCATTGAGCCGGTGAATATGGCCCTGCCGGAGAAAATTTCCTTCAACGAGCACGTGCTGCCGATCCTCTCGGAGAATTGCTACCATTGCCACGGCCCGGATTCCGGGACGCGGGAGCCGAAGAAGGAGCCGCTGCGTCTCGACCGGGTTGCTGACGCGTTTTCTCCCCGGGAAGACGGTAAGCCGGTGATCATCAAGGGAAATCCACAAGAGTCGGCGCTGGTGAAGTTGATCCATGAGAAGGACCCGGAGGCGATCATGCCGCCGCCAAAGAGTCACAAGACGCTGAAGCCGGAGGAAATCGCCATGATCGAGCGCTGGATCGAGCAGGGCGCGGAGTATGAACCGCACTGGTCGTTTGCCCAAGTGAAGAAGCCTGCCATTCCCGAGGCGGGCGCTGGCTGGGCCGCGAATCCCATCGACCGCTTCGTGGCGGAAAAGCTCGAGAAGTCCGGGCTCAAGCCCAACCCGCCGGAAGATCTCAGCCGTTTTTACCGTCGCCTGCATTTGGATCTAACTGGTCTGCCGCCCGCTCCCGAGGCGATTGAGGCGTTCAGGAAATCCGCCGCCGCCGATTCTCAAACGGCCATTGAAAGCGCTGCCGATCAACTGCTGGCCACGACCGCCAGCGCCGAGAATTTCACGCGTCATTGGCTGGATGCCGCGCGCTATGCGGACACCCACGGCATCCACATCGACAACTACCGCGCGATCTGGCCTTACCGGGACTGGGTGATCCGCGCGTTTGAGGCGAACATGCCGTGGGACCAGTTCACTACCGAGCAAATCGCCGGCGACATGCTGCCGAACCGGACGCTCGATCAACTCGTCGCGACCGGATTTTCCCGCTGCCTCGCGACCACCGGTGAAGGCGGCGCGATTGCCGAGGAATACGACGCGATCTATGCCAAGGACCGCGTGGAGACCGTGTCCGCCATCTGGCTTGGCCTGACCACCGGCTGCGCGACCTGCCATGATCATAAGTTCGACCCGATTTCGACCAAAGAATTCTATTCTCTAACGGCATTCTTTCGGAATACCCCGATGTCGGCGCTCGATGGGAACAATGCGGAACATCCGCCGAATGTGTTTGTGCCGCTGTTGGAGGATCGGGAACGTTGGGAAACCCTCGCCAGCGAGATCGCTGGCGTGGAAAAGCAAATAGCAGCTCGTGCTGGCGTGGCCCGTCCGGAGTTTGATGCCTGGTTGGTAAACGCCACTATCGAACCTTCTCGTGATATTGACTCCACCCTTGCGATCCATTTGCCGCTCACCGAAGGGGACGGCCCCTTGCGCGGCTTCGTCGATGGGAAGCCGCGCGAATGGCTGGCAACGCTCTCGCGGATCGACGCCCCTCTCGGGAAGGCTCCGATCATCAGCGACGATGCTGTCGATCTCGGAGACATCGGCAGCTTCTCGCGCGGCGATCGCGTCACCTTCGGCGGCTTCGTCCGCGTGGAAGGTAAGCCGACCGGAGCGATCATCGCCCGCATGAATCCTACGGAGGCTTTCCGGGGCTGGGATCTCTATCTTGAAGAAGGCAAGCCTGCCTACCACGTCATCGATTCCTGGGACAAGGCGGCGAACAAAGTGGTCGGGCCAACACCCTTGAAGCCCGGCGAGTGGCAACACGTGATGGTCACATTCGACGGCACCATCTCTGGTCATCAGGCCAGTAACATTTATGTCGATGGAAAGAAAATCGGCGCAAAAACCTATCCGAACTCGGTGGGTGGCAATATTGAGACGTCCGTGCCCTTGCGCCTGGGGTCGCGCCACGGCGGCGATTCGAAACTCAACGGCAAGGTGGCTCTCCAGGATTTCCGCTTCTATCGGCGTCTGTTGTCCGGCGATGAAATCGGAAAACTCGCGAAGGACAGCGAGCTAAATCACATCGTTTCCCTGCCTCGTGAAAAGCGGACCAAGGAACAGATCGAGTCGGTCTTTAAATATTACCTCGCGAATCTCGATGCGCCATCCCGCGAGCTGCGGACCGCATTGGATGGGATGAAATCTGAGCAAAGCACCCTGCGCTCCCGCGGATCCGCCTCACTCGTGATGGAGGAAAAGAAAGATGAGCCCTTTGCGAATGTCCTCATCCGCGGTGGATACGCCGATAAGGGTGAGCGGGTCACTCCTAACACTCCCGCCGTGCTTCCGCCGATGGCTGCCGACGCGCCGAAGAACCGACTCGGTCTTACCCGATGGCTCAATGATCCTGCCAATCCGCTGCCAGCCCGCGTGACCATGAACCGCACGTGGTATTACTTCTTCGGCACCGGTATCGTCGAGACGAACGCCGACTTCGGCGTGATGGGTGCCCGGCCGAGCCATCCCAAACTGCTCGACTGGCTTGCCGCCGAGTTCGTGGATTCGAAATGGGACTACCGCCACATGATCAAGCTCATGGTGACCTCTGCGGCCTATCGCCAGTCCGGCACGGTCTCGCCGGAGAAGCTGGAGAAAGATCCGTCGAATCGTTTGCT
>JAYWDF010000791.1:0-3648 GCA_043779985.1 Akkermansiaceae bacterium
CCCGATACCATCGGAACCCAGCAACCGGTGCACGCCACCAGCGGCGCGAGAATGAGTGACACCTTGTCGCCGATGCCACCGGTAGAATGCTTGTCCACCACCGCCGGATGACCCGGCCGATGGACAAAACAATCGCCGCTGGCCATCATCGCACGGGTGAGAGCGGCGACTTCCACGGCTGTCATGCCCTTGAAAAAAACCGCCATTGCGAAGGCGGACATCTGGTAGTCCGGGATCTCCCCCTTCGTGTATCCCTCCACCAGACCAGCGATTTCACGAGCCGACAATTCCTCGCCCTCACGCTTGCGGGATATCAATGTGGGAATGTGCATATCCAGCAGCCTACCAAGGGTCCTTCAGGTCCGCGAGTTCACATTTCAGAAATCCATTTCACTGCCGCATGGATCGCGGCAAGGACGCGACGACCAGCGCGTAGGAGTGGTCGATGAGCTCGCCGACGAGCTTCGCAGGCAGCGAGCTGTCGAGAACCAGCGTGTTCCAGTGCCGCTTGTTCATGTGATAGCCAGGGATGATCGACTCGTATTCGTCGCGAAGAACAACAGCGCGCTCCGGATCGCACTTGAGATTGATGCGTGCGGGGAACTCGTCGGGCATCGTGAGCGCGAATATCTTCCCACCCACCTTGTAAACCAGCACGTCCGGGCCGAAGGGAGTCGTTTCCTCAACTGCGGGCTTGGATAGAAACCGGGCGATGGCGTCTGGCAGATCCATATTCTTGCGATGTGGGTTGTTGGAAAGAAGAGCTGTTTGGGGAGATGAGCGGGATCTCTTGGATTTTTCAAATACTCTCATCGTTTCCGGGGAGCGGATTCATGCGGATTCCGCCATCGGGAATGTTAAGATTTCAACTTCCTCGATACCATGAAAATTTCGTGCTCCGGTCCAAGCGGCTGCTCCACCCGACCCAGTGGCCCCATGCCCGCGGCGAAACGCTCCCCATCAGCGAGTGCGCGCTACCGGCACCTTGGCGCCACCATCAGTCATGAGTGATCATCGCATCGGTTTTGTGAGGCTCACTTCACCTTCCCCACGACGTGGAAGCGGATGACCAACTTGGGATCCACGGTCATGAGCGCCATGGCACGAATGATCGGTAGTTTGAAATTCTGATAGTCCAGCGAGACCCTGCCGTCGACCGTCACCCAGGGTCCATCCCGTTTCACCGTATATGGGAAGGACACGGTCTTCGAAACCCCGTTGATCGTGAGCGTTCCCTGGGCGCTGCCCCCGTCGGATTTCTCATCCCACGATTTGCCGAATGCGAACGAACCCCTGGGCTTTCCGCCGCCGAGCCACTTGATCATTTCCTTGTCGCGCTTGTCGTCACCGGTCTTGAGATCGTTGAAGTCCCATGCGAGATCGAGATCGGTCGGCCTGTTCGTCGCCGGGTCTCCCTCCACCTTGATCGTGTATTTCTTCAAATCGCCGCTGAACTCGTGTCCGGTGGCCTTGGCATCCACCTGGATGCGGCTTCGTTCGGTGTCGACCTCGACGGTGGCCGACCGCGCGATCCCTCCGGCAACTAAGAATCCAGCGAGGACGGCAATGGTGGTTGTTTTCATAGGGAGAAAGTCTAATTTCGGATGCAGTCCGTTGAAGAACAACTTCTCGTTTCGATTCCATACGGATTGTTACCAAACTCAGCGCGATCACTCGCTTGTCCAATGAACATCAGCCTCTTTCCTCATCTTGGTATCGCCGCCGCTGAGATCGACCATTTTCCGCAACAAGCCGGCAAGGTGGACTCCATCGCTTACCGGGCTCCGGGAGCGGAAGCCGTGGACGGGTATTGGAAATGAACCCACGCCGCTTGTGACGACGATTCAGCCGAATACCCGGTGGGTGATCGCCGGTGGTTGCGCTCTGGCCTTTCTCGGCGCAGCCGTGAATGCCTGCTATCTGATCCAGCTCGGCACCTCGGTGAGTCACCTCACCGGTGACGTGTCGAAGGTCGCGATGGAAGCGGTGCAGGGCCACCACCGGACCACCGCAGCCGCCCTGAATCTCATGGCCGCGGCATTCGGATTTGTGTTTGGTGCAACCACGGCGGGATTTTTCATCCACCATCCGAGCATTGAATTTTCCCGGCCTTACGGACGGGCGGTGACGGCCATCGGCCTCTGTCTGGCCGGGGCGCATTTCACGCTCGATTCGATCCCGGTTCTCTCGATCTGCCTGGCAAGCTTCGCCTGCGGTTTTCAAAACGCCCTCGCCACCCATTACCGAGGCATGGTCCTGCGAACGACCCACATCACCGGTCTTCTCACCGACTTGGGAACCAATCTCGGGATGCGCCTGAAGGGGCATCAAGTTGCGTCTTGGAAACTACTGATTCCGACGCTGCTGGTGGTGAGCTTCTTCATCGGCGCCTTGTTCGGCTCCACGCTGGTGATCGCGCTTCACAGTCCAGCCTTGTTGATTCTAGCAGTCATTTACATCACGGGAGGCATCGGCTGGTCCATTTACAAACACGTCTTGCTAACGAAACGTCTCGAGCCTGATTCTAACATACCACACTGACCGCGACCATCTCACCGATGTCCGGGGCGACAAACAGCCCAGGGGCCAGCGAGTGCTGCCGCAAGGCTTTCCCAAGCAAAATAACGGGTTCGCCCATCGGCTCGTCGGTAAGGCGGAAGGTCCCCCAATGCATCGCCACCGCACGGCGGCAACGGGAGTCGATGAAGGCACGGACGGCTTCCTCGGGATTCATGTGCATCGGGCGCATGATCCGCCGGGGTAAATAGGCACCGATGGGAATCATTCCGAAGTCGATGGGGCCGTAGCGCTCGCCGATTTCCGCGAACGCCGCGCAGTAGCCGCTGTCACCCGCGTGCCAGAGTTTACATCCCGCCCCCTCGACGAGCCACCCGCACCAGTGGCCGCGATTCCGGTCGAGGAGAGTCCTCGCCGTGAAATGCTGGGCAGGCGTGGCGGTCACGCGGATGCCAGGGAAAACTTCCAAGCTGCCGTGCCACGCGAGCTCGCTGACATTCGTAAATCCCTTGCGCCGCAACCAATCCGCGTGGCCATCCGCGATGAGGATCTTCGTTTCCCTGCCGATCTTCCGCAATGTCGGCAGGTCGAGGTGATCGTAGTGGCCGTGAGTCAGCAGGATCGCGTCGATTCTCGGCAGGTCGCCGATCTTGCAGGGAGTCGCGACTTTCCGGCGCAAGCTCGGCAGCGGCAGCGGCGCGCAAATCTCGGAAAACATCGGATCGATCAGCAGCGAAACACCGCCACCTTGCAACAGGAACGACGCGTGCCCCAGCCAGATCACCCGCCAACCCGCGTCCGGCGGACTGGTAATTTCCCCCCGCACCACCGCCCGCCAACTCGCGGGAGTCTGTGGAGCATCCGGCAGCTCCGGCGTCTCCTGCGGCCCCCAGCGCAGCTTCCACCGCACGATATCGGCGAAGCGGTGCACCTCGTGCGGCCATGGATTTTCAAAGATTTTCATTCGCCACACGGATTAAGACGCCGGACGCGAAGAACAAGAAAGCAGGAAAACCCGAATCGAGTCTGCGCCCCCTCCGCCGCACGTCCTCATCCGCGTGGCTGCGGCGTCTCGCCGCAGTCCGTTGCCGGAGCGTCCCGCTCCGTTCCAAAGCCCGGCAGAGCCCGCCC
>JAYWDF010000792.1:0-3644 GCA_043779985.1 Akkermansiaceae bacterium
ATCCAAGACACCGCCGCCTACCACGCCGTCATGCGGGACGCGCTCGCCACTGCGGAGAAATCCGATGGTCTGGTTACCATCGGGATCCGGCCCACCTGGGCTTGTCCCTCCTACGGCTACATCGAGCGCGGAGATCCTGCGGTCATCACCGGTCTAACCTGTGATCACCCGCCCGTCGAAGTGAAGCGGTTTCGGGAAAAGCCAAACGCGGAACTTGCCGGGCAGTTCCTGGCCCAGGGCACGTTTTCGTGGAATGCAGGCATGTTTGTCTGGTCCTTACCGACGGTAATTCAGCAGTTAGTCACCCATGCCCCCGAGCTCGCCACCTTCGTCTCGGACCTCAGCAACTCGGCGGATATTCACGCCACGGTTGCCACACGCTTTCCCGAACTCACTCCGATTTCCATCGACTACGCGCTGATGGAAAGTGCCGACCGCGTGCTGAACATCGAGGCTACCTTCGACTGGGACGACGTCGGATCCTGGGTTTCCATCGCCAAGTATCTTGAAAAATACGGGAATGAAAACCGAGCCAATGAAGCGATCAGCGAGCTCGATTCGGAAAATAACATCGTCTTCAACGCCTGCCCCGGCAGCCGCATCGCTTTGCTAGGAGTGGATGACCTGATCATCGTGCAAACTCCGGATGCCTTGCTCATCGCCAATCGCCATCAAGCGGATTCGATCAAGAAGCTTTCTGATATCCTTCCGGTGGAACTGCTTTGAATTCACAACTCCACAACTCTCCGCACCCCGCGCTCGGCATTGATCATGGCGATACGCGAATCGGCATCGCCGCGACGGACGACTTCGGCATTCTCGCCTACCCGGTGGAGACGCTTGATCAAAGCAAGGGCGATGCGATCGAGAGGATCGTCCGCCTCGCGGAAATCCGCCGGATCCATACCCTCGTTGTCGGTCTGCCGCTTCGGATGGATGGCAGCGAGGGCAGCTCCGCCGCCAAGGTCCGCGCCTTCGCCGGCCAGCTCCGGGAGCGTATCCCCACGGTTCCGCTGGTTTTCGTCGATGAAACGCTCACGACCTCCAGCGCGGCGGCCAAGCTCCGCGAAGCGGGCCGCAATGCGAAACAGCAAAAGGCCGTCATCGATCAAGCCGCAGCTGTGGAAATCCTCAACCTCTGGATGGGGGAAGCCTAAGGCTGGGTCTTCTTGTTTCGAAATTAGAAGTTACGATTTAAAGTTTTGCCACCCATGCGCCTGAAACTCACCATCGCTTACGACGGCCGTCCCTACAACGGTTGGCAATCCCAGGTGTGTGGCAATACGGTGCAGGATTTCGTGTCCCGGGCGCTGGAGGAAGTGGCGAAGCGGCCACTGCGTCTGGATGGCTCGGGCCGGACGGATACCGGCGTGCATGCCCTTGCGCAGATCGCACATTTCGACGCGCCGCCGGAGATTTCGATGAATCCGTTCAACTGGGTGCCGGCGCTCAATTGCAAGCTGCCCCCCACCATCCGGATCATGGCGTGCGAGGAGGTCGCGCCGGAATTCCATAGCCGCTTTTCCGCCGTCGGGAAAATCTATCATTTCGATCTCTGCACCGATCCCGTCCTGCCTCCGCTCAAGGCCGGCATCGTCTGGCACCTTCCGCGCCAGCTGGATGCGGATGTGCTGTGGGACGCGCTCGCGCTCTATATCGGCCGCCATGACTTCCATGCCTTCGCTGCCTACCGGGGAAATGAGACGCCGGACATCGACTGGTGCAGGACGATCGAGTCGGTGGAGCTGACCACCCTGCAGGACGGCTATCAGATCACCTACACGGGAGATGGATTTCTTTATAAAATGGTCCGTCTTCTAACGGGTGGCGCGGTGCATGCCGCGCAGGGGCGCATCCGGCTCGACGACCTCGCCGCGCTGCTCGACCAGCCGCCCGGACTTCCCCTTGGCAAGTCGCCGCTTTGCGCGCCGGCGGACGGCCTGTTCCTGCAAAAGGTTCTCTATCCCTAGCGGCCGGTAGTGTCTCGTGTGACGGAATCGTCACCGAATTCAAGGTGCTGGAGGCTTCCGGTTTTGTTGGTTTGATTCGAGGAATTTTGAATCCTTGCTAACTGATGAAGATCGAGATCGTGACGGATACTTTCGCCCCGGACGTGAACGGCGTGGCGATGACCTTGGGGCGCTTGGCGGAGGGGCTGAAGCGGCGCGGCCATCGCGTGCATGTCATTCACACGGGGGCGACTGCCCAGGCGGGTGAAACGCGCGCAGCCTCGGTCCCGCTACCCGGATACCAAGAGGTGCGCGTGGGCCTGCCGGAGCCATTCCGATTGCGTGCCCGGTGGCTGAAGAAACGACCGGATGCGATTTACGTCGCCACCGAAAGTCCGTTAGGTAAATCGGCGCTCAAGGCGGCGAACGCGCTGGGGATTCCTGTCGCCAGCGGGTTCCACACGAATTTCCACCAGTACATGGAGCAATACCGGATGGGCGGCTTCCAGCCGGTGGCGATGAATTACCTTAAACGCTTCCACCAGCGCGCGGACTGCACCTTGACGCCCTCGCGGGAGATGGTGGACAAGCTCTTGGCGGAGGGTTTTGAGAACGTGCATCTCCTCGGGCGCGGCGTGGATACCGAGTTGTATGCTCCAGGAAAGCGCTGTGAAGCGCTTAGGGCAGCATGGGGAGCGCGTCCTGGATCACCGGTCGCCATGATGGTTGGCCGGGTGGCGGTGGAAAAGAATTTTGAATTGGCAATGCAGTGCTTCGAGCGAATGCGCCAGGCGGTTCCTGATCTGCGATGCGTGGTCGTCGGGGAGGGGCCGTTGCGTGAGAAACTGGCAGAGAAATATCCATGGGTCCACTTTTCCGGTGTGCAACTGGGAGAGGGTCTCGCGAGACATTACGCATCGGCGGACGTGTTGTTATTCCCGAGCGAGACGGAAACCTTCGGCAATGTATTGCTGGAATCCATGGCCAGCGGTCTGGCGGTGGTGAGTTATGACTATGCCGCCGCAGCGTCGCATGTAAGGTCCGGTGAAAATGGATTGAAGGCAGTGAAAGGGGACGCGGAAAGCTTTATGCAACACGCCGTCGATGCGCTTGCGTTGCGCCCGCACCACGCGTTGCGGCTGGCCGCGCGCGAAGTTGCGGAGACACTTGGGTGGGATCAGGTGATCGGCGAGTTCGAGCGCCGGCTTGAAACAATCGCCGGGCTCAAACCGAGCGCCGCGCTGGCGTCGGGCAAGCTCGCGAAGCGGCCGAAATTTGCCTGTAAGACTGTGTTTTTGTCCGACATCCATCTCGGAACGCCTGATAGCAAGGCGAACGAGGTGGTGGATTTCCTCAAACACCTCCAGTGCGAGAAGCTGGTTTTGAACGGCGACATCATTGATGGCTGGGCCCTGAAGCGCGGCGGAAAATGGAGCGGTCGTCACAGTCGCGTGATCCGGAAAATCCTCAAGATGATGGAGCGCGACGACACCGAGGTGATCTATCTGCGGGGTAATCACGATGATATTCTAGAGCGCTTCCTGCCGCTCGCATTCGGCAGGCTCAAGTTTACCAAGGAGCACATCCATATCACCGAAGCGGGAAAGCGCTATCTCGTCGTCCACGGCGACGGCTTCGACAGCGTCTCGACGAATCACAAGTGGATCGCATCACTCGGCGCTGTGGGTTATGATT
>JAYWDF010000793.1:0-3642 GCA_043779985.1 Akkermansiaceae bacterium
TCTGATCCTGCACCCATAAGATAGTTAATCAAGCGATCTTCATTGGACCAATCATCAAGGTCTCCATCACATTTAGCAATACGCCCCGCAACGAGCAGCAAACCCAATAAAAAAAATCGAATGCTCATTGAAAATTCACTCCGGCTGTTTGATTTGCCCTTTCCCAATCCTCATGCCTGAGCCATTTTTTCGCGTCAGCATGCGGGCGCATCACGCTAATTTCCTGAAATCCGTACGACTCTTCCAGTGCTTGCTCAATGGTTGCAAAGGGATTTCCGCCAAGCACATGGAAATCAATGATTAACCGGTCCTGATATGGGGGCTTCAACCATGTGTATATCGGGAACACCGCATCACTTCCGGTGTACTGACCGCCGCCCGCCGGCCCTGTCTCGCTACCCCAATCGTGTTCCACACCATCATCTCGCGAACGCGGTAGGCCCTCCGGCGCACGGTTTCGCGTGGAAATGCGTAAAACGTGACCGATCTCATGGGCACCAGTATAAGGAAGCGTATCAGCGACATTAAACCCACCGACGACAAACGGTTTTACAAACACCCCGCAGATTCCCTTTCCTTCTCGCAAATATGCCCTTCCATTGTGACTTGGATCGCTTTCTGGAAGGATTACGAGGTTGATTGTTTTCGGGCCGAATTTGGTTGAAGTCTTCAGTGCCGAGATTTCCGACTGTATCGGTTCCTCGTCCATGACATTGTTACCACCCTTAATACCCACATCCCAATCGCTCGCATCCAGCAAACCACTCGGAGCGGGATCGACCTTGATGCAACATTGCGCGTAAACTTCATTTAACTTGGCAAGGATATCCGCGTCGCTCGGGAGGGTCGCATCGCTCCCTGGGGGAAATACGCTCGCCCGCCAGATTCCCACTTTGATCGTGCGAACTGGCATCACCATTATCTTCAGGTGGGCGATCTTGTCCTTTCCGTCAGGCATTGCATTGGCCGCCGTATGTTTCAACGCCCATCCCCTTGGCACGACGAATATGTCCGCAGGGGTAATTGCGTTGTTAGATGGATTCTGTCCCGTTATTTTTAGAGGTGTGACTTCCGAAAGAGTCACTGGTGCCAAAGCGACATGCAGTTTTGAAGCCGTTGGAACGAACAACTCGTAGCTTTGGGCCTCACTATCGGAGCCAAAGGCAATCGAGACGTTCTCGTTCACCGACAATGTACCGCTGCGGCCGACCGACGTCCACGTTCCGTCCTCGTTTGCGTCAATATTTTTGATCCACTGACCACCGGAATACTTTTCATCGCCTCGCAACGGCGGATCAAATCCCATATGAACACTCTTTTGATTCCGAGGTACAAATTGCACTTTGAACGCGACACCCGGCGCAGTAGTGCCATCGGCCTTTGCAATAGTGCCAACCAAACCACCGTGCGGCGTAACTCCGGCGGCGTCGAGGCTCATTCCCTCTTGGCATGAAAAGACATCCACGCCGAGGATTTTGCCATCATGCAAGTAAAGGATAGCCGTTCGAGGGAACCAGTCGGTGGTGCCGCTTTCATCTTCCCAGCTTTCGACGTTCGCAACAATCGAAACAACTTCAGTTTCGGCGTCGGGATTACTGATTAAGTAGGGAACGACAGAACTTAGCTGCTTCTTAAACTTCCCCGGGAGGAGGTCGTGGAAAGTCTGCATCCCCGCCGGCGACCAGAGGAAGCCGAGCTGGCCTTTCTCAGGGTCCACATAGTCGAGCATGCCCACCGCCTGCTTTTGGGCATTGATCGCCAAAGTCCATTCCGGCAACGCCACTTCAGTATGCGTGGCGAGTGCCGGATCCCACAAATAGGTTGCCAAGCCGGCTTTCCACACGAGATGCCCGGCATTGCTCGCGGCGATCGCCTGGAAACCGACCCGCTTCCACTCTGGATCAAGGTCGTTCCAGCGAAATCCCAAAAACTCCGCGTTGCCGAAGTAGGGCGTATAGCGATGCGTCCAATGCGGAGGCCCGGTTTCGGGCTGGGGTGAGTGATCGTGCTCCAGACGCACGCCAAAGTGAATAGGACCGTTCGGAGTGGACGCGACCAGCCCGATCGTGCTGGCTTCCGTGCAGCCACACGGCGAGGTGGAGGGATCGCGCGCAAGGATGTTTGCTGTGAAGGTGAAAGTGCCCGGCCAGGACCAACTGGTGTGCCAGACGCCGTTGAGTTCCTGGTATTCCGCAGTTCCCATGTTGCCCGCGAGGTAGCCGTCCGCAGTGATCCCCATCGGGGAGAGCGAACTCAGTAGCCACACCGGAAAAGAACCCTGGCCGCAACTATTGTGGGAGTGGCGGCCCAAGAGCGTACTCGCCCCGGCAGTGTCCGTCGTATCCGCGATGATCGTTCCATCTTTCCAGGTGACCCGGCGAACGCGGGGCACCAAATTCGAACTTCCCAACAGAAACGGGGAAAGCGTCGTGGAATCTTCATAGCCGGCAAAACTGACCCGGTTCTCATCGTCGATGGCGATGAGAGGTCGAGATTGGACCGTGCCACGAGCGTCGTTCGCAACGGTCAACGGCTTATTCAAATAGCTGCTCAAATCAATCACCCCGTAAAACTTCACCGGAATATCCTCACTGCGCAAGGGGTCATCCGGGTAGCGGTCGTTCGTATCCACTATACCATCCTTGTCGTTATCGGGATCACCGTTGCCATCCCCATCGCCGGGAATGCCGGGCTCGCCGCTGCCATCATTGGGCGGGAGCGGTGGCTCGGTCACTCCTCCGCCCACGGTGCCATCGTCGCCACCGGGCGAGCCCCATTGCCCCTCCAGATTTTTCACCCACATCGCCGCCCGGGCGCGGTTGCTCGGGGCGGAGTGGCGTTCGTTCGCCCCGCTGCCGAAGAAGGCGCGAACCCGATAGATCGCGTATTCGCCGGGGACAAGTTGGATATCCAGCCAGGCCGTTTGACTATCGCTCACCCGCTTCAATTCATGCCATGCGGTGAACTGTCCACCGGAGGTGAGACTTTCCCGCCGCTCGATGATGAAGCCACCGCCGTTGGTGACCTCGCCCGGCACCCACGCCAGATGGATGCCGTCCGCAGCACCTTGCGCCGTTAAATTTGTCGGCGGCGTGACATAGATCCACCGGATCAAGTCATCATTATCCGGGTAGGTCTTCCCGGTACTGGGGCCGATCCGTTCCCCGGCGTCCAGATCTTCGAGATACCATGGCATCTCGGTGCGAGCGCTGGAGGACGCGCTGAAGTAATAGTAAGGAACCTCGGAGATAACCCGGTTTGGGCCCAGACTCCCGTTCACCGCCGGAGCGCCCTGGGTGATATTGAAAAACTCGCCGTTCGGATGGCGCACGCGCAGGTTGTGCCCCAACCGGCTGGTCGAAATCTCCAAGTCAACCGAATGCGCATCGATGAACCAGTGGCGCAGATCATTCACCCCCGCACTGACATCATGCGGTGCGAGCGTGGCGAGATCCTGCAGGGTGAAAGGGCCGCCGAAATAGGGTGTCGAATTTGGGACGGCGAGCGTGTAGAAATCCACATGGTAAGCATCCATCCCATCGACCCCCTGGAAGGTCGCAGTTTCCAGAGAGGGCAAGGGCGACGGCCACCCGTAGTGCGGCTCGGGATTGGGCCACGGGTAAATGGCGGGTTGTTGAGCCG
>JAYWDF010000794.1:0-3629 GCA_043779985.1 Akkermansiaceae bacterium
GAGCAACTCGGATTTTCCTCCCGCGACTTCGTGGATCGCCACCGTCTTCTTGGTCGTCCAGCCCGGGTGGAAGAAATCGATGGAAAACGGCTCCTTCTCCTTCGCCCAGAGTCCGGCTTCCATCTTGAAGCGAATCAGGCGATGCTCGTCATAGGACAGGCCTTTCCAGAACGCGGAGAGGTCCTCCTTCCGCTCGGCATAGGGCTCCGCCGCCATTTTCCGGGCCTTGGCGCACAGCGAGTCGAATGAGAAATCCTCCCCGCGGGCGGAGGTGGCAGACGATGCAAGCAGCGCCAGCGCGGCCAGAAATGGGGTGGTGCGGTAGGACATGGGCAGGGAGTGGTGGACGGGAAATAGATGACCGCACCGCCGGATTGCGTAAAGCAAAAGACAAAATCCTTCCGATTCCCCGTGGTTGACCCCACCAAAGTCGGTTGCTAGCGTCCGCGCCCCGTCATGAGCGCCGCCCCGAATTACAAAGACACCCTGACTCTCCCGCAAACGACTTTCCCGATGCGCGGAGATCTGGTGCAGAACGAACCCGCCCGTCTCGCGAAATGGGAAAACGACGGCCTTTACGAGAAAATCCTCGCTCGCCGGCGCGCTCACAAAGCCCCGGAATTCATCCTCCACGACGGCCCGCCCTTCGCGAATGGCGACGTCCACATGGGCACCGCGCTCAACAAGTTGCTCAAGGATCTCGTCGTGAAATCCAAGACCATGGCTGGATTCGCCGCGCCGTTCGTGCCCGGTTGGGACTGCCACGGCCTGCCGATCGAGTTCAAGGTGGTCAAGGAAGCCGCCGGTCTGGAGCCTGCGGAAATCCGCCGCCGCTGCACGGAGTTCGCCATGAAATACATCGACATCCAGCGTGGTTCCTTCCGCCGGCTTGGGGTGTTCGGCGATTGGAACAGCCCGTATCTCACGATGAATCCCGGCTACGAAGCGAGCATCCTGCGCGTCTTCGCCAAGCTGGTGGAAAACGGCAATATCTACCAAGCGAAGAAGCCCGTGCAGTGGTCCTACGGTGCGCAGACCGCTCTAGCAGAAGCGGAAGTCGAGTACGCCGACAAGGAAAGCCCAGCGATTTTCGTCAAGTTCTCGCTCGTCTCGGGCGAGTTCGCGGGCAAGGCCAGCATGGTCATCTGGACCACCACGCCATGGACGCTCCCGGCCAACCTCGGCATCGCCCTGCATCCGGAATTCACCTACATCGTCGGGAAATTTATCAAGGACGACGTGGTCGAAACCTTCGTCATTGTCCGCGAACTCATCGGTGCGTTCACTGAAAAAACCGGCTACGCGCTCGCGGAAACGATCCAGGAAAGCAAGGGCAAGGAATTCGAAGGCCTTGAAGCCGGGCACCCGTTCCTCGACCGCACCTCCAAGCTCATCCTCGCGAATTTCGTCACCACCGAGACCGGCACCGGCGCGGTCCACATCGCTCCCGGCCACGGCTCGGACGACTATGTGGCCGGCCAACAGAACGGCCTCGCCGTGCTTTCCCCGGTCGATAACGAAGGCAAATTCACCGCAGAAGTCGGCCTCGACGAACTCGTCGGGATGCACGTTTTCAAATCGAACACCCGCATCATCGAGATTCTCGCCGAGAGCGGTCATTTGCTCGGCCAGGAAGTTTACAAGCATTCCTATCCGCACTGCTGGCGCTCGAAAACGCCGATCATTTTCCGCGCCGTCGAGCAGTTCTTCATCTCGCTTGAAACCCTCCGTGGTCAAGCTCTGGCGGAAATCGACAAGGTGGAATGGCTTCCAGCCTGGGGTCGCAACCGCATCTACGGCACCGTCGAATCGCGCCCGGACTGGTGCATCTCGCGCCAGCGCACCTGGGGCGTGCCGCTGCCGGTGTTCTTCGCTGAAAGTGGCGAGGTCATCATCTCCTCCGAGCTCGCGCTCAAGGTCGCCGACCTTGTCGAAAAGGAAGGCACCAACGTCTGGTTCGAAAAATCCGACGCCGAACTCGCCGCGCTGCTAGGCCTGCCCGCCGGCGTGAAAAAGTGCCGCGACACGCTCGATGTCTGGATCGATTCCGGCTGCTCCCACGCCGCTGTGCTCGATGCGCATCCGCAACTCCATTGCCCGGCCGATCTCTATCTGGAAGCCACTGACCAACACCGCGGTTGGTTCCAAAGCTCGCTTATGCTCAGCACCGGTTACCGCGGCCACGCGCCCTACAAGACCGTGATGACCCACGGCTTCGTCGTCGACAAGGACAAGAAGAAGCTCGCGAAATCCGATGCCGGGAAAGCGGGCAAACCGACCGATGCCGCGTATTTCTACAATCAATACGGCGCCGACATCGTTCGGCTCTGGGTCTCCTCCGTCGATTGGCAAAACGAAGTTCCCTTCGGCGAGGATCTCTTCAAACAAGTTGCCGAGCCTTACCGCCGCCTTCGCAACACGCTGCGGATTCTGTTGGGAAATCTCGATGGTTTCAAACCCGTCGAAAACCCGGAATACACCTTGCTCGACCGCTGGATCCTCGAGCGCCTCCACGCGGTCACCGCCGAGTGCCTCGCTGCCTACGAGGCCTACGAATTCCGCAAGGTCTTCAACGCGCTCAATAACTTCTGCACCCACGATCTCTCCGCCATCTACATCGATGCGACGAAAGACCGGATGTATTGCGATGCGGCGGAATCCCCGCGCCGCCGCGCCTCGCAGGCGGCGATGCATGAAATTTTCACCAGCATCGCCAAGCTGCTCGCGCCGATCCTCGCCTTCACTGCCGACGAAGCGTGGGAGCACGCGGCGTTCACCAGTGGCACCATCCACGAGCAGGATTTCCCCGAGGCGAATCCCGCCTTCGCCCCCGGCGACGCCACAAAGCAAGTGGCCCGCCTGTTTGAAATCAAATACGCCATACAGACCGCCATCGAAGGCTGCATCCAGGCCAAGGAATTCACCCGCAACAACGAGGCGGATGTTTCCCTAACGATTCCCGCCGGCGACGCTGCTCTGCTGGAGATGCTCAACGACCGCGCCTTCGCCACCGAGTTCTTCATCATCGCCGGCCTCACCGCCGCGCCCGGCGAAGCGCTTGCTGCCACCGCACGCAGGACGGGGCATTCGCTCTGCCCGCGCTGCAGGAAACACGAGCCGCTCGTCGGGAGCGGGATTTGCAAGCGCTGTGACGAAGTTTCTGCATAGGTCCCATACGACCCATAGGACCTATTCCCCTTATGACATTTCCCAAGCTGCTCCTCTTCCTAACACTGCCGCTCTACGTGCTCGACCAGATCACGAAGTTCTGGACCGTGTGGAAATTCCCACCGCCGTGGTCGCCAGAGTCGTTCGACCTACCGGTGATCGAGAATTTCTTCCACCTCGTGCGGGTTCACAACCAGGGCGTGGCCTTCGGTTTTGGAAATGGTTCGGCGTGGGCGCCGGTGGTGTTTTTGTTTGTGCCGCTCTTCGCGTTGACGATGATTCGGATTTTTTGGAAAAAGGGTGTCTTCCATCATCCGCTGTCCAAGATCGCCGTCGCCTTGTTGTTGTGCGGAATCCTCGGGAATTTGACCGATCGCCTGGTGCAGGGGTTCCTGCTGCAGGACTTCGCCGATGCGGGTTTGTGGACCCGTCTGTCCAAGGGCTATGTGGTCGATTTCATC
>JAYWDF010000795.1:0-3617 GCA_043779985.1 Akkermansiaceae bacterium
GGAATCAGAATCCGGACATCCACACCGCGGATGGCGGCAGCCTGCAGCGCGGTGAGGACGCCTTCGTCGGGGACGAAATATGGCGAAGCAATCCACAGGCGTTTGCGGGATGAGTTCGCAGCCTCAGCCACTACCAGCTGCCAAGAGTCCGCCGGATCCGCCGGCCCCGTGGGGATGATCGCGGCAATTTGGTCGTCGTCCTCAAGCTGGGTATCCCAGTGCAACTCCGGCATCTGGTCGGAGGCCCAGAACCAGTCCTCCAGGAAGACTAACTGCACTGCTTGCACCACCGGTCCGCGCATCTTCAAGTGGGTGTCGCGCCACGCACCGAAGCGTCGGTCGCGGCCCATGTATTCGTCGCCCACATTCAGGCCGCCGATGAAGGCCGTCTTGCCGTCGCTGACTACGATTTTCCGGTGATTCCTGAAATTGACCTGCAGCCGCGACCACCAAAAGCGATTGATGCCGAAGGATTTGCACTCGATGCCTGCCGCTTCCATCGCCTTGAGATAGCGGCGCGGCAGCTTGTGCGAGCCGATCTCATCGAACAGGAAATAAACCTTCACCCCGGCCTTCGCCCGCTCGATGAGCGCCTCTTGGAACCGGGTCCCGAGCGTGTCATTTTTTACGATGAAAAAGTTGATGCACAGGTAGTGCTTTGCCTCGCGGATCACTTCGAAAATCCGCTCGAAGGTCTGCTCGCCATCAATCAGCAGTTCGAGGGCGTTACCGCGCGTGAAGGGCATGCCGCCCAAGAGCTCAGCCGCCTTTTCAAACGCATCATCCTCCGGGATTTCTACTTCGCAGTGGCGCAGGCGCTTGTGCATTGTCACCGCCAGCTTGCTGAGGCGGGTGTCGTTTTCGCGTCGGCCGCCGACATTCCGGGAGAACCGGGTTCTGCCTAACAACCAATACAGCGGAATGGCGAGAAATGGCACGGTCAGCAGGGAAATCACCCAGGCGATGGTTCCCTGCGAGGTTCTCACATGCATCAGTGCGTGGAGCACGTGAAACATTCCGACAAGGTAGAAGGCGACCAGCAGCACCCATCCCAGCCGGGTGTTGATCTCGAAACTAGGAAAGAGCATGGAGCCATCCTAGCCGCGCTAGCGGATGGTAACAAGTACTCAACTCGGTGAGGTCAGGCGAAAAGCCATTCCGAGCGCACGGCTCGAATCTCAGCGTTTGCGGATGAGCATGAACTCGTTGCCATCCGTATCATAACACATCGCCAGATGCGGGGCCTCGCCATCTTCCTCGGCAGGTTCACGGACCAAGCCGCCGCCATGCGCCACCACTTCCGCGGCACCGGCGACCACATCCGCCACCTGGAGGCTGATGCCGGTCCAGGTGCGCTTCCCCTCACCACCGCTGTGAATGCCGATGATGGCACCGGCGAGCTCGAGCTCGGCGATGTGACTGTTGGCGCGTGTGACTTCCGCGCCGAAAACCTCTTGATAGAAACGGGTCGCCCGCGCCAAGTCGGCTGCCCAGATGACATACTTGACGCGCTCGACGTGCATCTTAGTAAGCGAAAATTTCGCCTTCCTTGAAGAAGCGCTTGAGCTCGGCCTGAGCGGCTTCGACCGAATCGGAAGCGTGGCAAACGTTGCGCATTTTCGCGTCGGCATCCTTGAAGCCGAAGTCGCCACGGATGGTACCGGAGGCGGCGACCATCGAGTCGGTCGGTCCTAGGAGGTCACGGACGCGGGCGATGACGTCTTCACCTTCGAGCGCCAGTGCGATGACCGGAGTTTCCTGCATAAAGCCACGCACGGAGGGGAAGAACGGCTTGTCGGCGATGTGCGAATAGTGCTCGGCGAGGATTTCATCGCTGAGGAGCATCATCTTGATGCCGCGGATCAGGAAACCTTCCGCTTGGAAACGGGAGAGAACTTCGCCGGTGATGTTTTTTGAAACCGCATCGGGCTTGAAGAGAATGAGGGTCGTTTCGGAAGACATAGGGGCCGGAATTAGTGCCGGACCCAGCATTGTGCAAGCTTTTTGCAGCTCAGGAATGTTCTGTAATTCTTAATGATCCAGGCCATCGGCGCGCTGGCGAAGCGCGCGGGCGGCATCAAGATTCCGGTTTTCCGTCTCCCACAGCAGCGCGAGCCGTCTAAGTGCGGCAGCGGTTTCTTTGTGGTCGGTGGGAGCGAACGCCTTGATGGCAGTGCGCAGGCGGTCTTCGGCCGCTTTGCTCTGGCCCTGGGCAATCAGTGCCTCGGCAGACTCGATGAGGAAGGCGGGTCCGGAATTCTCACCCGCAGGTCGGGTGGCTTCCGCCTCGCGAAACAAGCGCGCGGCGCGCTCCCGGGTCTCCGGATCGCGGCGGGTCGCGATCGCCAGCTTGTTGGCGAGTTCCGGATTATCTGGATGGTTGAAAACGGCGCGTTCCAGCAGCAATCTGGCCTGGCGGGGGGCAGCGGCACCGAGCCATTCATCCGCGAGCTTGATGAATTCGGACGGCGCGCCACCGCGGATTTTAATCAACTCACTGGCGTGGTAGCGGGCGAGGTCGGACATTTCGCGGAGCCGGTAGAATTTAGCCAAGGCCTGATGGGCCAGCGCCTGGTGCGGATGAATTGCCAGCACATCCTTGAGCGTGGCTTCTCCCTCGGCGTCCTTTTTCGCGGTGAAATGGAGGATCCCCAAGCGGGTCCGCAATTCCAGCGATGCGGGAGCGGCCTCGACATGGCGTTTCAAAATATCGATCGCCAAGTCCGGGCGATCCGTGTCGCGGAAATGTTCGGACGCCACCCGGGCGAGCTCCGGATCGGTCAAATGTAAGTCGAAAGCGTGGAGAAGTCGGCGATCCAGATTTGCCCGAGCGCTGGGATCATTGGCATCGAAAAGGTTCCGCGCCAGCGATACATAAAGAAGGACCGACTCGGGATCCTCGGGGGAAAGCGAGTTCAGCAGTTCGATCTGGCGTGGCTTGTTAGCTGCGGCTTGGGCCTGCCCGCACAAGCGGCGGATGAGTTGCGGGTGGCCGGGGTGCTTGGCGAGCGCGGCGGTGAGCGTCTGCGTCGACAGCTTGATGGCCAAGGCATCGCCACCCGCTTGGGCAACGAGAAAATCCGCATAAGTGAGTTGGACCTTGAGCTCATCCGGTCGCGCGGCGGCGAGATCGCGATAAAGTTTCACGGCGGCCGGGCGATCGCCCGCGTTCATGCGCGCATCCACTGCGCGTCTCACCAGGGGAAGGGCGGAAGGGTCCGCTGCAAGCGCGGTTTCGAAGCAGACTGAGGCTTGCGTCGGGTGACCGCGAGATTCCGCCAAGACTCCGAGGGCGAAGTCGAGGCGTGGGTTTCCCACTGCCGGAAGTCCGGCGGCGATGCTGAAACAAATGCCCAAAACCCGAATCACGCTGGCAATGGATAACAGACGGGGTCGAGATCGTCGAAGCAATCTTAGCGCGACTCTCGACCGCTGCTACGCGAGGGCGATTTTCTCGAACTTTGCGTCGATGAATTTCAGAATGAGTGCTTCGACTTCGTCGCTCTTGAGCCGCTCGAGCACGTCCACGGAGAAACCGCGGGCGATGAGTTGGCGGGCGTTCACGGGATCGATACCGCGGGCTCGGAGGTAGAAGATTTCCTCGTCGCTGATCTGGG
>JAYWDF010000796.1:0-3596 GCA_043779985.1 Akkermansiaceae bacterium
CCATCCTCATCAGCAAAATGGCTCCCACCATCCTCATCTTAACCGTCGGAACCGGAACTGCGGGATCCCAGTCGAATCTGTCCCAAGGGTTGGCGAACACCATCCGGCTTCGCCCGCCATCGGGCTTCTATCTGGTTCCCAGCACGACTCCCGACTCGGTGGCCGTGGCCGAACTCATTCTCGAATCCCTTGATCCCAAACTGAGGGAACTCTTCATCCCGTGGGAGGACGGGAACCCGTTCCTCATGATATCCGAACCGGACAGTCTTGAATCTTCCCGCCGCGTCATCCGCGATCTCATCCGCGAGGCACGCCGCAGGTCTCCGGGTTGTGAACTGGTCATCAACCCGACGTCTGGGACCAAGCAAATGAGTGCGGCTGCCACGCTTGCCGCCCTTGATGAGGGAGCAGGGCAGATCGTTTTCACGACCGGCCGAAGAGCGGACGGCGTCGTCATCACCGGCACGGAAGAAATCACTCCGTTTGATTCGGGCCGATGGAACGCGGAAAAAGAAGGCTCCCTCGCCGCAGACCTTTGGGACCGGCATCTCCACCTCGCCGCAGCGGAGGTTTTCAGATCAGCCGCCAGCCCCTTGGCGGACAAAGACGAATTCAGGCAGCGTTTGCTCGGGCTGGCCCTGGCTGCGGATGCATTCGCACATCAGGAGGCATTCCAGTTCTCTCCAGCCGTCGAGAAATTCAAAGAGGCTCGCAAGCATTTGAGGGTCGATCATCTGCCAAAGGGTTCCCCCGGCCATGGCTTCGGGATCCTCTGCGACCACGCCAAAAAGCGCATGGTCAAGCTGAACGAAGCACAAGGCGGGAAGCGCAACACTTCGCTTCAAAGAATGCTTCTCTCCGAGATCGTGGACAATTCGCTCCGTTGTGCCGGGGCCGGACGTTACGAAGACGCCGCATGCCGGTTATACCGCGCCATCGAGATGGAACTCCAGATCAGGCTCTCGGAAAAAACGGAAAACGCCTACTGGAACGGCAAGTTGACCAAGGACGCCACCCCGCCGCCGGCCCTCACAACATCCAGTTTCCTCACCACGATCAGGCGCTCGGAACTTCCACGCGAGTTCGGCATGGAACACCTCGCCCGTGCTCTTAACGAGCTTGGCGACGAATCGGTGGCCACCCTGTGTGCCGACCTCGACCTGGAAAAGAAATCACAATTCCGCGCCGCAACTGCAACAAGGAACGCCTCGATTCTAGCGCACGGAGTCGCTCCGGTGGATGCCAAAGGATTCCAAAGCCTCAAAGCCGCAGCCCAGGAATTGCTCGGACTTTCGACTTCGGTTTCCAACCAGATTCCTAAATTCGATAAGAAGTGGCTGGAAGTGGACAACCTCCCCAAACACTCCGCCTCATGACCACCCTGCTCGCCGTCACCGGCCTTTCGCCCGCCATTGTCACCGAAACCTTGTGGGCGCTCGCACAGGGCAGCCCGCGCGTCCTGCCGGAGCGCGTCGGCTTCATCACCACCGCCACCGGCGCGGTGAAGCTGGAGGAGCAGCTCTTCGCCAAACGGCCGGATTGGAACGAGCTGTCGGTTTGGGACTCCCTGCGGAAATCCCTGAAAGCCGGGCCGGACCAGCTCATCGCGCAGGAACCGCACGTGATTTCCCTGCCGGATGCCACTTCCGGCCGCTCGCTGCCGCTCGACGACATCCGCACCCCGGCGGAAAACGCCGCCGCCGCCGAGTTCATCTTCGCCCGCGTGTGGGACGTGGTCCGCGACAAGGACCAACGCCTCATCGCGTCCGTCGCCGGGGGGCGGAAGACCATGGGGGCGTTGCTCCACTCCGCCGTCTCGTTGATCGGCCGGGAAAACGACCTCATCACCCATGTCCTCGTCAGTCCGCCGTACGACACGCTGCCGGGTTTCTTTTTCCCCGGCCAGCCGGATTGCCCACTGCACGACACCCGCAGCGGCAAGGTGCACCTCGCCGCCGACGCCGAGATCATGCTCGCCGAGGTCCCCTTCGTCCCCTTGCGGAACCGCTTCAAGGAACTCGACGACCTGCCCGGCTCGTTTCTCGCCTTGCGGGCCGAATTATCGGAACAGCTAAAGCTCGACGCCGGACGGCTCGTTCCGCTGGAAGTGGATCGCAGGCGCGGCGAACTGGCCGTCGATGGCCGTCGCTACAAGGTCCGGCCCCGCGCACTCGCGATCCTACTCTTCATTCTTGAATCCAACCGGGATGAAAACATCCCCATCGACCAAACCTCCGCAGCCGACGCGTTCACCGCCTGGTTCGCGCAAAACCGGTCTGCCTTCGCCCATCTCGATGAAACGAAGTTCGCAAGCGACGACATCCGCCGGGAACTCGACTACCTGCGCGGCATCCTCAAGGCTGCCGCGTGGACACCCGCGAAGCGCACGCTGCTCCAAGCCCCGTTCGACCTCCGGGTGATCTGAGACTGAGTGGTGCTGTAGCGTCGGTCTGCGACCGTCGTGCGAATGCTCCGCATCTGAAAAATGCCGTTTCGGCATCTCATCCGCATTGACGCTCACAGAGCGCCGCTACAAGCCGCCGCTCCCCCCGAACATCCGCGGACATCGCCGTCCGCGACATCGCGCGGCGTTTCCGGCAGATTGCTCCCATGCCCACCGCCTGCGTCCACCACCCCGGCTCCAAGATCTCCCTCGAATCCGAGCGCCTCGTCGTTTCCTACACCGATGACGACGGCCGCGCCCTCAAGCGCGACATCCCGCTGCGCGATCTCGAGCGGCTGATCCTCGCGGAGTCCGCCTCCATCACCACGCCCGCGCTGGCAGAAGCACTGCGGCGCGGCATCCCCGTCAGCCTCGTGGACTTCCATGGCCGGTTCCTGGGGGCCTTCCTTCCGGCCACGCCGGATCACGGCGCAGCGCGGTTGCAGCACTACCAGCGGGCGCTTGATCCCGCGTTCCAGCTCGCCATCGCCCGCAAGATCATCGTCGCCAAGATCTACAACCAGCGCCGCCTGGTCCAGCGCGTCGCCGCGAACCGCCGCGCCGAGAACCTCGACGTGCCGCCCGGCGTCACCCACACGCTGGACGTCCTCGACCGCTCGATGTCGCTCGCCGGGGTGGCGGATTCGCTCGACTCCCTGCGCGGTCACGAGGGCCTCGCCGCCGCCCGTTATTTCTCCGCCTGGGGCTCGCTCCTGCCGGAAAGCTTTCCCTTCGAGCGCCGCTCCACCCGCCCGCCGCTCAACCCGGTCAATGCCGCGCTCTCCTTCGCCGCCACCCTCGTTTATCAGGAAATGCAGGCCTGCCTCCACGCCCACGGGCTGGACGCCGCGCTCGGCTTTCTCCACACCACCGAGAACGGCCGTTGGTCGCTCGCCCTCGATCTCATGGAACCGTTCCGCCCGGTCGTCGCCGAGGCACTCACGCTCGACCTGTTCTCTCACAAAATGCTCGGCCAAAACCACTTCGAGCCCGCCCACGGCGGCGTTTACCTCACCAAGGACGGTCGCGCCAAGCTGCTGCTCCAATATGAAAAACGCATGGAACGCCAGTTCATGAGCGAGTCCGCCGGCCACCGCACCACCCTCCGCCAGCAGCTCGAAAACCAAGCCACCCTCCTCAAGTCCGCCCTCGA
>JAYWDF010000797.1:0-10085 GCA_043779985.1 Akkermansiaceae bacterium
CGGTGAAGTGCTGGATCTTCCGGGCCAGCGCCTCGCGGAAGCGAGGAGCCCCCCAGGTCACCGCATATTGATGATGCGGTCCGCGCGTCGCGCGTTCCAAGGCGACGAGTAACTCCTCGGGTGGATTGAAATCCGGAAACCCCTGGGACAGATTGATCGCACCGTATTGATTCGCCATCCGGGTGGTGCCCCGGATGACGGATTCAGTGAAAACGGAAAGGCGGCTGGCGGTGGCAGGCATGGGTGAATCTGAGCGTTGCCGGATACGCTGACCCATCACGCCTCAGGTGTCGATTCCCGACCTGCGTTCCCGCTCAATAGCGACGATAGCGGTCGTTGTAATAATGGCGGCGATGATCGTGACCATAGTAATAACCATGGCGGTGACGGTCGTTCCGATTGCTTCCGGCGGCGTATCCGATCAGCCCCGCGGCGGCGGCACCGGCGACGGCCATTCCTGGATCGACCGACTGCACCGGACGACCCCGTGAGTCGTAGGTGGTCATGCAGCTGATGCTCGAACCGATGCACGCCAACAGCGCGGCCAAGGCGGTTACCCGAATGAATAATTTGTTTTTCATGGTCTAATAACAACGTGCACAAACGTTCCAGTTTCAAATCGTTTTTACAAAATCATCGGTTATTTTACAAACCGAGTCGACGGCAGGGCTGGAACCCATCCCCTTTGCGACGCCAAGGTGCTCGTTGGAAAAATCAGGTTAGGACAACACCGGTCCGATCGCTCGTTTTGAGAATCCTCATGAGCGACCGTCTTCCAGCTAACATGGAAACTGCGGCAGGTTGCCCTGCCGCAGTTTTACACACTAGAAACAGATTTTAGAGGGCATCAAGCTTCCACGAAGTCGGCCATATGAGGCTTCGGCATGGGCTTTTCTTTCTTGCGCAGGGCGCGACGCATCTTGGTGAGCGCCGAGTTCTGCAACTGTCGGATGCGCTCGCGGGTGACTCCGAACTCACGACCGACTTCTTCCAAGGTCATCGCCTGGCGGCCATTGAGGCCGAAGCGCTCGTCGATGATCCGGCGCTCGCGCTCATCGAGCACCGAGAGCAGGGCATCAAGCTCGCCGTGGAGATTCTTGTCGGAAAGCATGTCCAGAGGACTCACGGCGCGGTCGTCGCTGATGACCTCGCCGAATTCGGTGGCTTCACCTTCGTTGATAGGAGCGTCCAATGACGTCGGCCGATAGGAAGCCTGCCTGAGCAGGGCGAGCTTGCGGTGAGGAAGGCCCACTTCATCGGCGAGTTCTTCGTCGGTCGGCTCGCGGCCAAGGGCTTCGGCGAGAATCACGGCGATGCGGCGCATCTTGGCGATTTTATCCACCATGTGGACAGGGAGACGAATCGTCTTCGACTGGTTGGCCAAGGCGCGCTTGATCGATTGCTTGATCCACCAAGCTGCGTAGGTGGAGAGCTTTCCGCCCTTCTCGGGATCGAAGCGCTCCACGGCCTTCATCAGACCGATGTTGCCTTCGGAAATCAAGTCCGTCACGGGCATGCCGTAGTTGGAGTAGTCTTGGGCGATTTTCACGACCAAGCGCAGGTTCGCACGAATCATGTGGGAACGAGCCTCCGCATCACCGTTTTTGATGCGCTCGGCGAGAACCACTTCCTCTTCAGCGGTGAGAAGAGGAGTTTTGGAGATTTCCCGCAAGTAGAGCTTCAGGCTGCTGTCTGATTCGTAGGCCATATTAGGATTGGGTTGGTTGTCTGTTGAACGTTACCGAAGAGCATTTATTCCTTTTATTTCTAAAAATAAGTTCATGGTGACTACTTTGTCAATACTCTTCATTCTCAGGAAGTGTGATGCAATTCAACGTTTTCTAAGTAGCAATCCGCGTACCCGGGCTTTTTGGATCACAAGTGGTTGATTATGAGTGAACCTAAAATCGCATGATGTGACAAAATGCACGGTGGTGTCAATTTATGCACCAATTGCGTCATTTTGGCGCATCAGAGATTCGACAAAGGACAGCGCGTGAACCTATTTTTGGCCGTGTTCAACGCATTGTATCCCCTTGCCCGCGCCGGATTGTTCCGGCTTGATGCCGAAGTCGCCCACCATGCCAGCATGGCGGCGCTGCGATTGGCGGAGAAGTCCGGCCTGCTGGGGCTGATTTCTCCCAGCGACGAGCTCGTTTCGCCGGTGGAGGTGATGGGCCTGAAATTTCCCAACCGGATCGGCCTGGCGGCGGGCTTGGACAAGGAGGGGAATACCATCGACGCACTGGGCCGGCTCGGATTCGGCTGCATCGAAATCGGCACGATCACGCCACGGCCTCAAGCTGGAAATCCGAAACCGAGGCTGTTCCGCCTGATCGACCACGAAGCGATCATCAACCGCATGGGCTTCAACAATCCAGGGATCGACGCGGGGGTCAGGAACGTCTGCTCCGCCAAGTCGTTCGGTGGCGTCGTCGGCTTTAACATCGGGAAGAACAAGGATACGCCTAACGAAAATGCGGCGGATGATTATTTGATCTGCCTGCGGAAGGCATATCCGGTGGCGGACTATGTGGCGGTCAATCTATCGTCGCCGAACACCCCCGGCCTGAGGGATTTGCAAGGGGCCGAGGCCAGCGCCCGCCTGCTCGAGGTTCTCAAGAAGGAGCAGGCGAGGCTCGCGGCCGAGCACGGCAAGCAAGTGCCGCTGCTTTTCAAGGTGGCGCCGGATCTCGATGAAGCGCATGTCCGCGATCTTTCGCAGGTGTTCCTTTCCGGGGGGCTCGACGGGCTGATCGCCACGAACACCACGCTCGACCGCGACCGCGTGGCGGGCCATCCGCGGGCAGCGGAGGCAGGAGGACTTTCCGGCAGGCCGGTATTTGAAAAAAGCACCGCGACTTTGCAGCAGTTCGCGAGTCATCTCGGCTCCCGGATCCCGATCATCGGCGTGGGGGGAATCTCCTCGCTGGAAGACGCCCGGGAGAAGATCCGAGCGGGCGCCTCGCTGGTGCAGATCTACACCTCGTTCATCTATCAAGGGCCGCGGCTGGTGAAAGAACTCGCCAGGGAGCTTTGACCCGTGAGAACCGCCGCATACATTCCTTCGGAAAGCCTCGACGCGCCTGTCCTGGCCCGCTGAAATCCCCCCTTAGAACCCATGAGTATCCCAGCCACTGCATCCCGTATGGAAAGCGCCGTTTGCTCGGTGGTGCGCGGACAACCCGAAGTGGTCCGCCGGGTGCTGGCGTGCATGATTTCCGGCGGGCATGTGCTGTTGGAAGATTTCCCGGGGACGGGAAAAACCACTTTGGCAAAGGCCATCGCCAAGGCGATCAGCGGGGCCATGTTCAAGCGGGTGCAATTCACCCCGGACTTGCTGCCCTCCGACATCCTCGGCGTCTCGATCCTGGATCCGCGGACTCAGGATTTCAAATTCCACCCAGGTCCGATTTTCACCGACATCCTGCTGGCGGATGAAATCAACCGTGCCTCGCCACGGACCCAGAGCGCTTTGCTAGAAGCAATGGGTGAACGGCAGGCGACGATCGAAGGCCTCAAGCATGAGCTCGACGGGATCTTTTTCGTGATCGCCACTCAGAATCCCGTGGAATTCCGCGGGACCTATCCGCTGCCGGAAGCCCAAATGGACCGCTTCGCGATGCAATGCTCGCTCGGGTATGTGAGTGCTGCGGAAGAGGCCGCGATTCTAGCGGACCAGACCGAGACCCACCCGGTGGACCGACTGGCCCCTGTCGCCACCCGCGAGGACATCCTCGAGCTCATGGCGGCGGCGCGGCACGTGCGCTTCAGCGAAGAACTCCGGCACTACGTCGTCGCGCTGGTCGGGGCGACACGCGGGCACCCGGCGATTCAGCTCGCAGCGAGTCCGCGCGCCTCGCTGGCCTTGATGAAGGTTTCCCAAGCCATGGCGGTATTCCAAGGACTGGACTTCGTTTCCCCCGAGCTGATCCAATCCGTGGCGGCCGACGTGATCGCCCACCGGATGGTGCTGGCGCCCGAGGCGAAATACTCCGGAGCCAATGCCCGCCAAATCGTCGCGGATCTCATTGAACAAACGCCGGTTCCGGTCTAGTTTCCCCAGCCCATGAAAACCCAAGCACCACGGTCTGGCAGCGAGCTGCGGGTCCTGCGGCGCGTGCGCTTGGATCACTGGTTGCACAAAGTCTATTTCCGCGGCGCGGGGATCCATCACTTCCTCGGACGCCGGTGCAGACCTGCCGGGATCGCGCTGGGACTGGTGTTTGTGCTGGCGACTTGCCTCGGGATCGGCCATGACCGCAGCTCCGTCTATCAGTTGTTTTCGCTGAGCCTGGGCATGATATTGATCGGGATGCCATGGGCGATGAGCCGCCGGGCGCAGGTGGAGGCCAAGCGGGAGCTACCGCGATTCGGCACGGCGGGCGAGCGACTGCGCTACACGGTGAGTGTCCAGAACCACCGGCAGCGGCGCCTCTGCCGGGCGTGGCTTGTCGATACGCCGCCGGATCCGCGGCCGAGCTTCGCCGACTTTTCAATCCTCCGCGAACCTGGGGAAGAGGAGCGCAACCGCTTCGACCGCAAGTTCGCTTATTTCCGCTGGCAATGGTTGCTGATGGGAAACCGCCTGTTCACCGGCGGTGTCTCTAACGCCGACTTGGATCTCAAGCCCGGCCAGCAGGCGCGCATCGCCATGGAAATCACCCCCCTGCGTCGCGGCGTCATCCGCTTCAACGATCTGCGGGTGCTGCTGCCCGATCCGTTCGGACTCTTCCAACGCTGCCGGAAAGTGACAGCCCCTGCGGCCACGCTCACGGTGCTGCCCCACCGTTTTCCGCTACCCCCTATCGAGCTGCCGGGAGGTGCGGCATTCAAAATATCAGGCGAGGCGAATACCAACTCGATCGGCAACTCGGGTGAGTTCGTGGGGCTGCGGGACTACCGCCCGGGCGATCCGCTGCGGCAGATTCATTGGAAAAGCTGGGCGCGGACCGGACGCCCGATCGTCAAAGAACTCGAGGACACTTTTTACCCGCGCTATGGGCTGATCGTGGATACCTTGTCCTGCGCGCGCACCGATCACCAGTTTGAGGAGGCGATCTCCGTGGCCGCTTCATTCGCGGCGTCCATCGACACGAGTGAATCGCTGCTCGACCTGATGTTCATCAAAAACGAGGCACACATGGTGACCGCGGGACGGGGGCTGGAGCGGGCGGAAAAACTGTTGGAGGTTCTGGCAGGAGTCGCACCGGAGCGGACGGAGAATTTCAAGGCCTTGGCGCAGCTGGTGCTGCACCACCGCGACGATCTAACCTCCTGCCTGGTGATTTTCAACGGCTGGGACCCGGCACGCGCGCAGTTTCTCGAGACCCTGATTCAAAATGGCGTCCTTTGCGTGCCCATCATCATCGGCAGCGGTCGGGCTCCGACCGGGACGCCCGGGCATTGGCTCGAGTCCGGTCATATCGCCCGGGACCTCCTACGCCTGCCGACCCGCCTGGGCATCCACCCCTAACACCCTCCGCAGCCATCCACCAGGTCAATCCACCACCCCGCTTCATTGTCGGTGCATCGCTGCTCTTCTGGGGCGCGATGACCGATCGGCTGTGGATAGGCATCCTGCTCGCGGTGGTCATCGAGTGCGCCCACTGGACCCGCCTGCGCTGGGACTTCAATGAAGAAACCTGTAGCAGAGCGTGGCAGGTCAATGCCATCCTCATCGGGCTGGTCACGATCCTGATTTTCCTGGATGGACCGCCGCTCATGGCCTTGCCCAACCTCCTGACTTGGCTGCCTGCGCTGCTGCTGCCCATGCAGTTCGTCCAATCCTACGGGATGAAAAACTCCCTGCCGCTCAACACCTTTTCCTTTCTCGCAAAACACCGCCGCAAGCGAAATCTGCGGCTTGGACTCACCGAGGCTGTCATCCAGATCAACTTCGGCAACGTCTACTTCGTGGCGGCGCTGGTGGGATCCACCTTGGGCAACCAGGCCAACTCGTGGCCGTTTCTTCCAGGAATCATCGTGCTCACCGGCTGGATGCTGCTTTCTACCAGCCGCAGCCGGCCACTCTCCATGATCGTGGCGCTAACCATCGCAGGCGGCATCGCCCTTGCGGGACAGGTCGGTCTCGATCAATTAGAAAACTGGTTCTATAACAGCGCCCCCGGCCCATCCCAGTTCAACCCGAATACGGTCTCAACAATGATCGGCAGGCATGGCATCGTCGACCTGCCGCCCGACATCGTCTGGAGACTGCGCCCTCAGGAGAAAACCCCGCCGCCGTCCTTGCTGCGCACCGCCACCTACAACACCTTTCGAGGAGCGACCTGGCAGAACCAGCGAGTGGCGATCATGGATTTCAAGGACCTAACCACCATCGGGTCGGCCAATGGCGAAATCTATCACCTCCTGCGGGAAAACCTGCTTCCCGAGGAGCAGCAGCAGGCGATCCGCCCGGGCCTGCCCCGTTTCAGCCTGCGCGGCGCCGCCTCTGCGGAGACACCGCTGCCGCTGCCGGGTGATGCCGCGAGTCTGCGTGAGTTCGAACTGGATGCCGTGGAGTGCAATTCATTCGGCACCGTGCGGGTATTCCCAAAGCACTCGGTGATCGAAGGGACCGTGCTGTGGAAGGGAGCGACCAATCCGGAAAGCCCGCCCATCTCAAAAGAAGACCTGGAGATTCCGCCGCTCGAGCGCGACACCCTGGAGGCGGTTTCGGCAAGTCTCCATCTCGCCGATAAAGCCTCGCTGCAGGAGAAGCTCGGGACCATCCGCGCGTGGTTTCTGGAGAACTTCCGTTATACCCGGAACCTAACCATTTACAGCTCGCCTTATGTATCCACCTCACCGACGGCGATCACCCGCTTTCTCACCAAATCGCGGGCGGGGCACTGCGAGTATTTCGCGACCGCCACCATCCTGCTCCTTCGCGACGCGGGGATCCCCGCGCGCTACGCGACCGGTTACGCAGTCATCGAGCGCGACGTAAAACACCGGGAGTATGTCATCCGCGGGACCCACGGCCATGCATGGTGCCGCGTGTGGGATGGTGACGCCGGAAAATGGATCGACTTCGACACCACGCCAGGCAGTTGGATGGGCAGCGCATCGCCGCAGGACTCGGCTACGCAACGCTTCAGCGATACGGTCAAGCGGCTGCGGGAAGACTTTTTCCTCTGGAGAAACCGGCCGGCAAATCGATCCGCCGCGACACTGATCATGTCGTTGATCGGCCTGGGTGTGGGCGGCTTCGTGGTGCAGCGACTGTGGAAATCCAAGCGGCGGCTGGAGGTTTTGAAACAATCCAACAACTACGGCGGCCCGGTGACCCGGACGCCCCTCAATGCCATCGAGAAAAAGGCGGAACGGAGACTGGGCACGCGTCCGTCGGGCGAGCCGCTTGGCGCCTGGCTGCTGCGCCTGCGCCCCTTGCTGCCAGATAGCGCCACGCTGACCGAAGCCGTCGCCCTGCACCAACGCCTCCGCTTCGATCCCGCGCCCCCGCAGCAGACCGAGCAGGAGCGGCTCGCAGAACTCGCCGGGGCCTTGGAGGCCGCCATCAAACGCGGCTGAGACCCGGCTTACGGCAGATCCGTGCCGTCGGGGACTTCGAAGGTTTTGAAACGCGAGGAGTTTCCTTTTTCCAAAGTCACCTTGGATTTGGAGAGTCCTAACGATTTCGCAAGGAAATCGCGCAACGCCTTGTTCGCCTCGCCATCGACCGGCGCGGCGGTGATTTTCACCCGCAGGATCCGCCCTGCCTGTGGATCGTCCTCCCAGCCGATGATTTCATTCTGGCGGGAGTTAGGTGTGGCGCGGACGCGGAGTTTCATCGGGAGAAAACAAACAGGGCCCGACCGTATGGTCGAGCCCCGTCCGATTGATTGTTAGTCGCTCAAGCTCACTTGGCAGCCGCGATGACGTGGTCCTTGGTCATGCCAAGTTCCTTCATCACCACGTCGCCCGGTGCGCTGATGCCGAAGCGGTCGATGCCGAGGGCCTTGCCTTCGGTACCGACGTATTTCCACCAGAGGTCGGTCACGCCGGCTTCGATGGAGATGCGCTTGGTGCAGGCCTTGGGCAGCACGCTTTCGCGATACTCCGGGCTCTGGCGCTCGAAGCGCTCGAAGCAGGGCATCGAGACGACGCGGACGCCGTCACCGAGTTCGGCAGCAGCATCCATCGCGTGTTGCAGCTCGGAGCCACTTCCGAGAAGGATCGTGGTGAGTGCGCCTGTTTCCTTACGGGCGATGTAGCCACCCCGGAGCACGCCGTCGCGGCGGGCATCCACCGAAAGCTCGTTCATCAGCGGAATCGCCTGGCGGGTCAGGATCAGTGCGGTCGGTCCATCGGTGCGGGACATCGCTGCCACGAAGGCACCGGCTGTTTCCTCGGCATCGCCGGGACGGATGACGTCGAGATTCGGGATCACCCGCAGGCCGCTGACGGTTTCCACCGGTTGGTGGGTCGGGCCATCTTCGCCGACGCCCACGGAGTCGTGAGTGAACACGTAGGTGACCGGGAGATTGGACAACGAAGCGAGGCGGATCGAGCCGCGCAGGTAGTCGGCGAAGACCAGGAAGGTCGCGCCGCTTGCGCGGAACAGGCCGTCGTAGGCGATGCCGTTGCAAATCGCGCCCATCGCGTGTTCGCGGATACCGAACCAGATGTTCCGGCCCAGTGGATTGGCTGCGGAGAAATCCCCGCCGTCCTTGAGGTAGTTTTTAGTAGAGCCGAAAAGGTCGGCGCTGCCGGTGAGGAATTGCGGCATCGCCTTGGCCACCGCGTTGATCACCGTGGCACCGGCGGAACGGGTCGCATCCTTGTAGTCGGCAGCGAATGCCGGGATTTGTGCGCTGAGATCCAGCGGCACCGACTGCCCGACGCACACGGACAATTCCGCGGCAAGCTCGGGATTCGCCGCAGACCAGGCATCGTAGGTCGCCTGCCAGGCTTCGAACGTGACCTTGGAGGAAGCCTTCTTTTTGGCGAAAAACGCCTGAGTGGCTTCGGAAACGAAGAAATGCTCATCGGCGGGAAGCCCCAGACCCGCGCGGGCGGTTTCGATGAATTTTGCGCCGCCTTCGCCGTGGCCCTTGGCGGTGCCGGCGACTTCAGGGATGCCTTTGCCGATCAAGGTTTTGGCGATAATCACCTTGGGGTGACCGTTCTTGTTCGCCTTGGCGGTTTCCACGGCCGCAGCGATGGCGGCGATGTTTTGGCCGTCGATGGTGACTGCGTCCCAACGTTGGGAAGTGAAATATTGCTCTGCGTCCTCGCCTTGGGTGAGCACGGCCATGGCGTCGAGCGTCACGTCGTTGGAATCGTAAATCAGCACCAGGTTATCGAGTCCGTTGTGGCCGGCGAAGGCAATGGCCTCCTTGGCGACACCTTCCTGAAGGCAGCCGTCACCGAGAATGGCGAACACATGTTGGTCGAAAATCGTGTGGTCTGCGGTGTTGAAACGGGCGGCCGCGCGTTTTCCGGAAAGGGCATAACCCACGGCATTGCCGACGCCTTGGCCGAGCGGGCCGGTGGTCGCTTCCACGCCTGGAGTCTCGTGAAACTCAGGATGCCCCGGGGTGATCGAGTGCAGCGCGCGGAACTTCTTCACGTCGTCACGGGAAACCGCGTAGCCGGCGAGGTGCAGCCAGCTGTAGAGGAACATCGAGCCATGGCCTGCCGAGAGCACGAACCGGTCGCGGTTGAGCCACTTCGGCGCGTCCGGGTAGTAGCGCATGGATTCGCCAAATAATACCGCTCCGATCTCGGCGCAGCCGAGCGGAAGGCCGAGGTGGCCGGAATTACAGGCATGGACGGCATCCATGGCGAGGCCACGGGCTTCATTGGCGGCTTGTGCAAGCTGGGTCGTGTTCATGAAATCAAAATCCCGCACTGGTTTCACTTGCGGGGCGCAGAGCTTAAAAACCCTCCCCCGCTTGACAAGCCGCATTCGACGAATTGCCGGAACATCCGACAAAAGCGCCTCATTTCCCGCATGAATCCAACACTCTGAAAAAATTTCCCTAAAAAACCTTGCAAGGCCCCGCCCGATCGGTTTCTTTTCCGCCCGCTTCGAGACACACGACCCGTTCGTCTATCGGTTAGGACTCCAGGTTTTC
>JAYWDF010000798.1:0-10080 GCA_043779985.1 Akkermansiaceae bacterium
AGATCGTCGAGCGGCGGCGGTGGTTGTCGGAGGATCATTTCCTGCACGCGTTGAATTTTTGCATGTTGCTGCCGGGGCCGGAAGCGCAGCAGCTGGCGACTTATCTCGGGTGGCGCTTGCACGGCGCGCGGGGGGGAATCGCGGCGGGCGTGCTGTTCGTGGCGCCGTCGGTTTTTATCCTCCTCGGCCTGAGCTGGCTCTACATGGCGGGCGGCGAGATCGCCTGGATTGCCGGGGTATTCTACGGTCTGATACCGGTGGTCATCGCGATCGTGGTTGCTGCGGTAAAACGGATCGGCTCGAAGGCCTTGAAATCTCCGAGTCTGTGGGGGCTGGCACTCGCGGCCTTCGTTGCGATTTTCTTTTTCAAGGTCTCCTTCGTGATCATCATTCTTGCCGCCGCGGCGATCGGGTTCGTGGGTGGGAAATTCTATCCGAAGCAGTTTCCGGCAGGCAAAGGTCATGGGAAGGCCGGGCCCGGAGAACTGCCCTGCGTGGTGCTGCCACCCTCGGTCCGGGCGAGTGTCGGGCGGACGGTTTTGATCTGTGGGATCTGTCTATCGCTTTGGTGGTTGCCGGTGATCGCCACCGGGTTGTGGCTCGGTTGGAAGAGCATCCAATTTCAAGAGGGGCTGTTTTTCAGCAAGGCGGCGCTCGTCACCATCGGCGGGGCTTATGCAGTGCTGCCCTATGTCTCGCAAATGACGGTCGAGCGCTTCGGCTGGTTGGCGCAGCGGCAAATGATGGCGGGACTGGGACTCGCGGAAACGACGCCGGGCCCCTTGATCATGGTGCTACAGTTTGTCGGGTTTGTTGCGGCGTGGCAGCATCCGGGGGCGTTTTCGCCGCTGGTGGCCGGGGTCCTGGGGGCGCTGATCACGACGTGGGTGACCTTCCTTCCGTGCTTTCTCTTCGTGTTTCTTGGCGCTCCTCACGTCGAAGGGCTGCGCGAGCGTCCGGCCGTGGCTTCGTCACTAACGGCCATCACTGCTGCGGTCGTCGGAGTGATTCTCAATCTGGCGATCTGGTTCGCCTGGCATGCGCTCCGGCCGGCGATAGGAACCTTCGACGCCTTTGTCGCGGTGGTGGCCATCGCCGCTTGGGTGGCGATGGAGCGGTTCAAAGTGGGCGTGATTCCGACCTTGGCCGCATGCGCGGTGCTCGGGGTGGTATGGAAACTGGCGTTTTAAAACCGGTGGTTCTATCAAGCCGCGCTGGCGGGCGCTTGGATGAGGAGGCAGTCCTCAAGGAAGGGCTGCAGTGCGAAAAGAAGCGCGGAGCCTTCTTGTTGGAACTGCTCGCGGAAGCGGTCCTCGATCCGGCGGAGGGCGAACTCGAGATCGGCGAGGACAAGCTCGCTCGGTTGGCCGCGGACTACGGCCATGAGGGTGACGAAGCGGCCGGCGCAAGTGACGACATTGCGCTGGTCGGGCAGCTCAAAGGAATCGCGGGTCTTGCCGGTGGCGTCACGCAGCTGGAGGGCGAGGCGCTGGACCGTGCTGGCGACGCGCTTGACCGAGGCGTGGCGAGCCGGATCGCAGCTGGCGAAGGAGACCAGAGCGAGGCTGGCGACATCGACGAGGAAGACTTCCTCGACTTGGAAGCGGTGGGTTTTCTCGAAGATGATGTCCTCGTAGGTGCGGCTGGTGAACAGGGCCTGGAGATGCCAGACGAAGCGATCCAAGCCGCCGGGAGCCTGAAACGGCCGTGAGGACGGCGAATACTCGGCAAGGGCACGACGGATGGTGGCGCGCAGCATCGGTTCCAGATAGGTGTCGATGCCGTTTTCCTTGGCATAGACCGCGCTCCGGACCGCTTGCTCGACGATGGGGCCGAAGGCTTCACGGAGATCGTCGTCAGTGAAATCCGGCTGTGGAGGCTCGACGATCCGAGCAGGTGTGTAGGGAGCCGGGGAAGGCGTGGCGGCCGCGGCGAGCGGCGGAGCTGTTGCGGCGGAAATCGGAATTTCCTGCGGGCTGGAATGCGCCGCAGGAGTCGCCGGTGTTAGTGCGGGCAAGACTGAGAGGGGAGATGGCCACGAGGCCGGGAACGCGGGTGCCGACGGGGCGAAGGGGCCCGGCCAAGGAGGCAAGGAGGCCAAGGGCGGATAGGACGCTGCCGGTTCACGGGTGATCGCCGGGGGCAGAGGCGTCCACGAGGGGGCACTGACGATACGGGCGGCGAGCCCGGGAGCAGGGCTGGGGAGGGGAGTGAGCACGGCGGACATTAGCGGGCGGCGGAGCCGAGTCCGGTGGGGGTAGGGGAGGCGCACTCGGCAAGAGCGCGCGCGGCGAGGGCGATGCGGCTGAAGCGCTCCTCGATGGAGTCGCGGTCGATGGCGCGGCTTTCCAGCCGGGTGATCTGGGACTCGGTGCTTTCCCACAGCGCGGCAACCTCACCGCGGAGCTGGGTGGCGAGCCGCTGGTCGCGGTCGCTGAGCTGGCTGCGGAATGAGCTTTGCCAATCGGTCAGCCAGGTCCCGAGCTTGCTTTCCAGTTGCTGGATGGCCGGTGCGGTCACTTCCGCGGATTTCACGGCTGCAAGTTGCTGGATCTGGGCGGCGAGTCGCTGGGTCTCTTCGCGGTGCTGGGCAAGTCGCAGTTCGGTTTGCTCGCGGCTGGAGTCGACGAAGCGCTGGACGTTTTCCTTCAGCGCCTCGATGCGCGCTTCATTGACGAAGAACTGGTCCTCCATACGGGTGGAAACGGCCGGACTCGGAGGTGCGGTCGTTTCGAGTCTGGCGACACGCTGCTCAAGCCGTTCGAGATGCCGGCCGACGATGATTTCGCGGATCCGCTCGACGGTCTGCGAAGGATTGAGGGGGGATGGGGTGGGGGTCATTGTGCTCTCCGTGGGGGGAGTTCCAGATGGGTGAAATCTGAAACACGGTTGAGTAGGAACGCCGAAGCTTACGTAATTCCGGTGAAGATTGTAAATAACATCGGTCCTATTTCGCTTTCGGCGACCATTTGCCAATCCTAAGCAAAGTTTTTCAAAAGGTGCACGAGGCCGGCGTAAAAAACTGATTCGGTGAAAGACATCGGTCCCAAAATGGCGTAAACAGTCCTTAATGTCTGAGGGCGACGAGGAAAAAGTGGATGATCGGGATGCGGTCCTAGTGCAGGCTTACGCCAAAACCCGGAAGAGCCTGATTGCAAGACTCGACAACTGGGAAGATCAGCGGACTTGGGATGAATTTTACCAAACCTACTGGCGGCTGATTTATTCGGTGGCGGTGAAGGCGGGGTTGCGCTCGGACGAGGCCTTCGACTGTGTGCAGGAGACGATTTTATCGATCGCTAAGCAGAGCAAGAAGAAGCTCTACGATCCCGAGCAGGGTTCGTTCAAGACCTGGTTGATGAACATGACGCGCTGGCGGATCAATGACCAGTTTCGGAAACGCAAGAAGGACACGGCGATGATCGCGGGGGAGTGGGAGAATGACCGCAAGACCGCGGTGATCGACCGGGTGGAGGATCCTAACGGCGATGTCCTGTCACGACTGTGGAATGTGGAATGGAAGAAGAACGTGGCGGATGCGGCGCTCTCGCGGGTGAAGGCGCAGGTTTCCCCGAAACAGTATCAGATTTTCGATTGTTATGTGATCAAGCAATGGGATGCAAAGCGGGTGCAGGATCAGCTCAACGTGAGTATGGCGCAGGTCTATCTGGCCAAGCATCGCGTGGGTTCCGTGCTTAAGCGCGAGTTGGCAAAACTCGAGGAAGAAGACGATGTCGATTAAGATCCGGCCGAATCCAACGATCCCCGACCACGAGGTTCTCCGTAAGATCGGTGGTGGCGCTTATGGCGAGGTTTGGCTGGCGCGGGGCGTGACCGGAGCGCTGCGTGCGGTGAAGGTGGTGTGGCGTGAAGACTTCGAGGATACACGGGGCTTCGAGCGGGAGTTCGAAGGGATTCTGAAATTCGAACCGATGTCGCGGGATCATCCGGCTTTGGTCAATATCCTTCACGTCGGGAGAAGTCCGGACCGGGTTTCATTTTACTACTATGTGATGGAGCTCGGCGACGATGTGACGTCCGGCCAGGAGATCAATCCCATCGAGTATGAGCCGCGCACCTTGCGGGCGGACAACCATCAGGGCACGGGCTTGCAGTGGGATACCAATGTCTGCATTGACGTGGGCTTACGTTTGGCGGAAGCGCTGGATCACTTGCACGAACATGGTTTGGCGCACCGCGATGTGAAGCCGTCTAACGTGATTTTTGTCAATGGGCGGGCGAAGCTTGCGGACATCGGACTGGTGGCCACGCGGGGGCAGCGGACTTTCGTCGGAACTGAAGGATTTGTGCCGCCGGAAGGGCCGGGCTCGGCTCAGGCGGATGTGTATAGTCTGGGAAAGGTGCTGTATGAAATCGCCACCGGGAAGGACCGGATGTCGTTTCCTGAATTGCCCGATGAGATGCCGGGTGGAGCGGATCGGAAGCGCTGGCTGGAGCTCAATAAAATCATCTGCGACATTTGCGAACCGCGGATTTCGAAGCGCAAGATATCCACGGCAGCAGCCCTGGCGGATGCGCTGCGCCGCTTGCAACGAGGGAAGCGGCGGCGGCAGAGCGGTCTGGCCGTCTGGCTGACGACTTCGTTGTTAGTCGGCTTTGTAGGCTGGGCGAGCTGGGAGATGCTCAAGGACAGCGAGTGGGTGAAGTGGATGAGTCCCGCGGCCAAGGTCGTTGCACCGCAGATGCGGAAGTTGAAGATCGTGAGTGCTCCCGAGGGCGCCGAGGTGAGCGACGCGCGCGGCCAGTGGGTGGGCACGACGAACACCGGATTCATGCCCGTCACGGTGGGCCAGGAATATTTCTTCTCGATGAAGAAGGACGGTTACCGTCCCTTCGCCATCCAAGGGAAAGTTCCATCCACGACGGTGACCGAACCCTTGATTCTCTTTGCAAAATTGGAGATTTTCTCACCGCCTCAGCAGGGAGAGAAATGGAATGACCATCTCGGGAATAGCTATCAACCGGTCGGCGACGAGCACCTCGGCTCGGGCTTCGTGACGCGGTCGGATTGGTCCCGGTTCGCGGAGGCCGCGAAGCTCCCGCCGGATGCAGGGGACTTCCTCGGTTTCTCCCAGAACGGCCAACTGGTGGAGGTGGTGCTCACCACCGCTAAGAACGCAACCGCGTTCTGTGAGTGGTTCCAGGAGGGTGGCGTGAAATCGGGATTTCTAACAGAAGAGCATGAGGTCTCACCGCTTGTGGAAAGCTCGTTTGAGAATTCCGCGCTCAGCGAGCGGGCCCGGCGCGATGGCTTGAAGCCCTTCCGGATCCGGGTTCGTCAGATCGCCTACGGAGAAATTACCATCACCACGCAGCCGCCGGGAGTGGAGGTTTACATGAATCTGTTATCCGATCCCACCGAGCGGATTTCCGTGGGATATACCGATGATTCGTTGCTGATTCCCAAGGTGAAGCCGAGTGACTGGCAGCTTTATTTGGTCCGCGAGGGCTACAAGCCTCTGACGATCGACCTGAAGCTGAACGAGGGGGAGAAGATTGTGAAAAACATCACCTTGGAGAAGAGCCTCGGGGTGGTTTTCGGCAAGTCTTGGGAGAACGGCATCGGCATGCGCTTCGCACCACTTGGTTTGGACTTGATGGCTTCGGTTTGGGAAACACGGGTCCGCGACTACGAGCTCTTCGCCAGTGAGTCCGGCCATAGCCCGCCGCGGGCCGCCTACTTTCCGCAGACGCCGGATCACCCGGTGGTCAACGTTTCCCGTGAGGACGCGCAAGCGTTTTGCGAGTGGCTGACGGAGCGTGAGCGCAAGAGCGAACGCATCGCCCAGACTCATGTTTACCGCCTGCCGACGGATCTGGAATGGAGCGTGATGGCCGGTCTCCAGGAAGAGGAGGGGATCAGTCCTGGATGGCGGGATGCCCGCAAGCAAACCGTCTATCCATGGGGCGAGCTGTGGCCCCCTGTTCACGGTGTAGGCAATTTCGCGGATATGACCGCAGCGCGGATGCCTGGCGTCTCGATCGACCGGACGATTCCTAACTACGAAGACGGTTTTGCCTTCACGGCGCCGGTGGGATCCTTTTCAGCGAATGCCAACGGTCTCTTTGACCTGAGCGGAAACGTTCAGGAATGGGTGGAGGACGAATACTCGAAGCTTGGAAAGAACTTGCTAGGAGTCCTCCGGGGCGGCGGCTGGAACACCTATCAGTCGGAGAACCTGATCACGGGATCGAGAAATGCAGTGCCTCCTGATTTTCAAGATGCAATTTATGGGTTCCGGGTGGTACTCGCAAAGGTCCCCTCGAAAAACGAATGATCGAAATTCTCCGCTAGATTCTAAATATCACTTCTTATCATGGTTGAAATCAAACTCTCTTACGAAGGCGACCTGCATTGCAGCGCCATTCACACGCCTTCGGGAAACACCCTCGTCACGGATGCGCCACTGGACAACAACGGCCGCGGGCAGGCATTTTCACCCACCGATTTGGTCGCCACGGCGTTGGGATCGTGCATGGCTACGGTCATCGGCATCGTCGCGAAGCGCAAGGATCTCGCCGTCGAGGGGATGACCGTAAATGTGCGGAAATTCATGTCCGACGATCTGCCACGCCGGATCAAGCGACTGGAGATGGACCTTCATCTGCCACTTCCGGCCTCGCACCCGGATCGGGCACTTCTCGAAAGTGCGGCCCGGGGTTGCCCCGTCCACCACAGCATCCACCCGGACATCGAGGTGGCGATGAACTGGATTTGGCAGGAGTAGTCCCCCGGGCGCCCGCCCTTTTCTTTGAGCCGGCGATTCTTCTGCAAGGCTGAATAATCCGACGCGCGAATGAAAAAATGGTTGCGCAGTCGGAGGTTTGGATGCACCTTTTTCCCGAAACCTCATAAAACAAGGTAAATTACTAAGGATTATGCTTCCCGAGCACGCCCCATTCACTTCCGACCAACGCCACGCGCTGGATTCGCTTCTTGCCGCCTTCGACCCTGTCCAACGTGGCTGGCTGAGCGGTTTTCTTGCTGCCCCTGGAGCCCACAGCGTGGCTTCCGCACCTGAAGCTTCCGCCGGGAAACTGACGGTGCTTTACGGCACGGAGTCGGGAAATTCGGAGATCCTTGCCGACCGCACGGTGAAAGCCGCGAAAAAGCGCGGATTCCAAGCCGTCATGAAGAATATGTCGGAAATTTCCCCGGCGGAGTTGGCGAAGGCCAGCAATCTGCTGGTGATTGTCTCGACCTGGGGCGATGGCGAACCTCCCGAAGCGGCAATGTCGTTTTACAAGGAGTTCATGGCCTCGGATATTTCCCTGTCCAAGGTGCGTTTTTCCGTTTGCGCGCTTGGCGACACCTCGTACGAGAAATTCTGCCAGACCGGCAAAGATTTAGACGCTCAGTTGGAAACTCTGGGTGCTGCCCGCATTTCCGCCCGTCAGGATTGCGATGTGGACTATGAGGAGTCCTACGTCGCCTGGTTGGAAAGTTCCTTGTCGACCCTCGCTCCGGCGACCGCCGTGCGGGCTGTATCCACCGTCGCTCCAACGTCGCCGTCGACCGTCGAGTATGGAAAGAAGCTGCCGTTTCCATCCGAGGCGATCTACTCCGTCATTCTCAATGGTGAACGCTCCGCCAAGGAAACGCTGCACTTGGAGTTGTCTCTCGCCGCTTCCGGATTCGCCTACGAGCCCGGCGATGCACTGGCCGTGGTCCCCGTCAATGCCCCGGACACCGTCAAGGCCCTCATTCAAGCGGCCAAACTCACCGGAAACGAAGAGGTCGAAGTGAAAAACGTCGGCCGTAAGTTGCTGGCAGACGCCCTTCGTGAAGACTTCGACATCACCGCGCTTTCCCGCTCGGTCCTTACGAAGCTTGCGGAAGCCAGCGACTCGGCCTTGCTACGCGCTTTGCTTGCAGAGGATGCGAAAGAGCGCTTGAAGGAATTCAACAACGGCCGGGAAATCATCGACGCGGTCGTCGAATTCGCTCCTAACGGTCTTTCCGCCGCAGCTCTCGCCGGCATTTTTCGCAAACTGCCACCGCGGCTCTACTCGATCGCGTCGAGTCCGCTTGCTCATGCCGACGAGGTCCATCTCACCGTCGCAGCCGTCCGTTACGAGACCCATGGCCGCAACCGCAAGGGCGTTTGTTCGACCTATCTGACAGACCTCGTGAAGTCAGGGGATTTTGTCCAAGTCTTCGTTCAGCCGAATAAAAACTTCCGCCTGCCCGCGGATGGTTCCACTCCGATCATCATGGTCGGCCCTGGCACGGGTGTTGCCCCGTTCCGGGCCTTCGTGGAGCACCGTGCGGCCCTCGGCAGTCCGGGGAAGAACTGGTTGTTCTTCGGCGACCAGCATTACAGCTACGACTTCCTCTATCAGCTTGAGTGGCAGGACTTCCTCAAGGACGGCGTGCTCACCCGGCTCGATGTCGCGTTTTCCCGAGACCAGCCGGAGAAGGTTTATGTCCAAGACCGCATGATCCAGCAGGCCAAGGAGCTTTACCAATGGCTCCAGGACGGTGCCCACTTCTACGTCTGTGGCGACGCGAACCGCATGGCCCACGATGTCCACGAAGCCTTGATTTCGATCGTGGAAAATCAAGCCGGCATTTCCCGCGAAGCCGCCGAGGCCTATGTCGAGGATCTCAAGAAAACCAAACGCTATCAACGCGACGTTTACTGACCTTTTAAATTCAACGTTCTACCATCATGAGTGACAAGAAACTCTCCGCCAACGAATACATCAAGACCCGCAGCAACTATCTCCGCGGCACCATCGTCGAGGGACTCGCCGATCTATCCACCGGCTCGATGTGCGAGGATGACCAGCAGCTGCTCAAGTTCCACGGCACCTATCAACAGGACGACCGGGACATCCGCGCGGGCCGCCGCAAGCACAAGTTGGAGAAGGCCTATTCCTTCATGATCCGCATCCGGGTGCCCGGCGGCGTGGCTTCCCCGCACCAGTGGCTGGAAACCGACCGCCTCGCCACCCAGTTCGCGAACGGTACGATCAAGCTCACCACCCGCCAGGCCTTCCAGTTCCACGGCATCATCAAAACCAATCTCAAGCGGACCATCGCCGAGATCAACCAAGCCGCCATGGACACCATCGCCGCCTGCGGTGACGTGAACCGGAACGTGATGTGCAATCCGAATCCGCACCTCTCCAGCATCCACGCGCAGGCCTTGAAGGCGGCCGAGGAAATTTCCGCGCACCTCACGCCACAGACCCGTGCCTATCACGAGATCTGGCTGGATGGCGAGAAAGTCGAGTCAACCGAGGAAGACTTCGAGCCGATCTACGGCAAGACCTATCTGCCGCGGAAGTTCAAGATCACCATCGCGGTGCCGCCGTCTAACGATGTCGATATTTATGCGAATTGCCTCTCCTTCATCGCCATCGTCGAGGACGGCCAACTCGTCGGTTACAACGTCGCGGTCGGCGGCGGCATGGGATCGACCCATGGCAACGAGGCGACCTATCCCCGCATCGCGGACGTGATCGGCTTCTGCACGCCGGAGCAAGTCGTCGACGTGGCCGAAAAGGTCGTGCTCGTGCAGCGTGATTTCGGAGACCGCACGGACCGCAAGCACTCGCGCTTCAAATACACCGTGGACGATTACGGCCCTGCGTGGATTCTCGCCAAGTTGAACGAGTATCTCGGCTATGAGCTCGGCCCTGTCCGTTCGTTTGTGTTTGAAGATAACGGCGACCGTTACGGTTGGGTGGAAGATGCCAACGGCAATTCCCACCTCACCCTCTTCATCTCCGGCGGGCGGGTGCTCGACACGCCAAGCTATCCGATGCGCACCGGTCTCCGCGAGATCGCGAAGATCCACGATGGTGACTTCCGGCTCACCGCGAATCAAAACCTGATCATCGCTAATATTTCACCGGCCAAGCGCCCGGAAATTGAAAAGCTGCTCGAACAATACGGCATCAAGGACAGCCACCTGAAGAGCGCGCTGCGTCTCAACTCCATGGCCTGCGTCGCCCTGCCTACCTGCGGCCTCGCCCTCGCCGAGGCCGAGCGCTATTTGCCTGATTTGATCACTGACCTCGAAGAATCCCTGGAGGAAAACGGCCTCCGTC